>NZ_SFBY01000208.1:0-8140 GCF_007095505.1 Microcystis sp. M_QC_C_20170808_M3Col | reverse complement strand
ATTATTAGTCATGTAATATCATCTTAACTAATCTGAGTGATGAATGACTACTCTTCTCTATTATATTCTGAAAAGTCGGTTTTGGCAACAGATTGTTATGACCTCACCCCCTTAACCTAGGAGGAGAGGGGGAACTAGGAAAAGAGGGGTATGCTTCCCGCGTTAACCTTTCTCTTTCCACTAAAAACCCCCCAAAGCAATCTTACCCCTTGTCATGGACAAAAGGCGATCGCCATAAGTTCAGAAAACGGGTTTCTTGAAGAAACCCGTTTTCTAGATATTGTTTTTTGGCTGAGAGTTTAAACATCAATTGGTGGATTTAAAGAGTGGTTTTCCTTCTGGTAATCGCCTAATTTTCCCCGACTCATCCCGTTCTACTTCTGCAAAAACATAATTGCCATTACTATCTTGCTTTAAGCATAATTTACCATCTATTTGTTCATAAACAGGTGGACAAAATTGAGGGATTCCTCCAAATTCTACTACCTCACCCCCTAGTTCCTGTAAAATAGGACATAAGATGAGATTTTCTTCCTCATCAAAGACGAAATTATGAGTATTCGGATCTCGTAAAGGGAGAGGATAAATCGGTAAACCCATCGAACTCGTCAAAGCCTTTCCTGCTGCATCTCTAACTGGCTCTAAAAAAATTGGTTTCCCTTGAGAATTCTTGACAATTTCTTGAGTTTTTATATCCCTTAAAACAATTGTTCCAGTCGGTATAACTTCCTTTTCTCTTAGCCTTAAATGAGCCTGGTGTAAATTCGGTAAATTCTTCTCCGATATGTTAAAATGTTTTGTATATTGAATTGCTGCTTTAACAAAGCCCAAGCGTTCTAATAATACCTGAATCCCTTGCTGATCCATGCTGATTAATAAGTCAATATCGCTAACCTTTAGTTCTTCCGCTTTAGCGATCGCCGCTTTAATCAACAAATTAATTGTGTCTGGTTTGCGGTGCTTTTCTTTAACATACATCCCCAAAACTGCACCCACACGACGGGGAATGAAAGGATTTTCCCACATTTCCAAAGCAGAAATCTGGGGAGGTGGGGTCTCATCATACACATAAGTAAAGAGAAACCCGACGATTTGCTGCTCATATTCCAAGACAAAACCGAAAGATAGAGGTTTTTTAAGCTGATACCTCACATATCCTTCATAGTCAAAATCAGGTTTCAGATTGATCGAGGGATCAGCTTCCGATCGCCTTTGAGCAAAATCTCGCCAAAGAGGAGCGATCGCTATTGCATCTTCAGGTCTAGCTAGTCGTTGATGATACATAGTTTCGCCAAGATTATGCTTGTTTTCCATACTATATTCTGACAAGTCTGCTTTGGGAACAGATAACCGACTCCCCAAAACAAAAACTTCCTATCTCACCATTAAGATAACTGCTCTAGCAACGCTGTGCAGAAGAGCCAGAAATTAATTCTCCATTAACCGGTCACAAAAAAAACTGGAGCGAGCGCTTTTCGCTACCCCAGTGCTGTCACGGAATTCAATTCTGTATCTAAATTAACACATTATTGGTAGCAAGCATGATTAAGGAAATTGGAAATTTTTCCAAAAGGGGTTTCCAAAGGCTGTAACCTTCATTGACAGGGGATTTCGAGCCTGATAAGGCCAAAGTTTTTGGAGTCTATCCTCGAAAATTAAACTTCGGCGCTGAGATGTTCCCCCAGATGAACGGTTTTCACCCATTTTAAACGTTTAGGACGCAAAGCCATCCGCAGGCTGACACTGGGAATAATAATAAACCAGTGCATCATATAAATCATGCCGCGAATGGTTTGAGCAAGGATGTCCAAACCGAGGGTGAAAGTGAATTTTTTACCCGTATTAACTCGGATTAATCCTGTCACCATACCCCAGAGAGAAAGGGAAAGAGCTAAACCAGTTAAAGGAGTTAAAATCGGGGCTTGATGCCGAGTAATAGTGATTAAAAGATCGGGAATAGCGGCCGCAGGTAAGATATATTGAACGATCAAAAAAGCAATTAAATCAAACTTTTTCGGCCAAGGCATAGGAGACTTTAAAATTGCTTTCCAATAGTCGAGATAACGCTGAAAACCACCTTCGGCCCAACGATTGCGCTGATGCCATAAAGCGATCGCCGTTGTCACCCCTTCTTCCGCTACTGCGGGAAAATTTAAGATATTAATTTTCCAATTATCGATATGGAGACGAATAGTTAAATCAAGATCGTCGGTGATCGTTTGTTCATTCCAACCCCCGCAACGATTTAAGGCACTACGACGGACAAATTGACCATTTCCGCGCAATTCTCCGATCCCTCCCACCGCGATCCGTTGCTGTTGGAAACAGCTATCAAAGATCATTTCTACCGCTTGTCCTTTTGTCCAGAAGTTTTCGGCAGCATTGGCGATCGCTTTTCGCACCTGTACCGCACCCACTTCTCGATCGTCGAACATCGGGACGACATGACGCAGTAAATCGGAGGATAATCCCGCATCCGCATCGAATACGCCGATAATTTCCCCGTTAGTTAGGGATAAAACCTGATTCAAGGCCCCGGACTTGCCACCTCCAGCATTAGCAGGACGATGGAGAATTTTTAATTGGGGATATTCTAAAGCAAGGCGATCGAGAATCGCACCCGTGTTATCGGTACTATAGTCATCGACGATCCAGACTTCTAATTTATCTTGGGGATAGTCTAGATGACAGAGATAATTAACCAGTTTCGTGATTACGGTTTCTTCATTTTTGGCCGCTACTAAGAGGGAAACCCTGGGGACAGAGGCTAAATCCTTATCCAGTAAGGGAATTGGCGGCGTTTCCGGTTTGGTGAACAGCAGCCGCAAAGCTTGCCCCGATAGTACGATAGTTAAGGCGATAATTGCCCAATAACCCCAACTCAGCCAATGAAGTGCGATAATTATTGTCCAGATCGCCATGAGGCTAAAAGCCGCTTTCTGTCTGCGTCCTGATCGGCCCTGAAAAATTTCGCTCCTAAATTCCTCCTCCTCGTCTTCGGGATCGGACCAGTCAGATAGGAGGGAACCGATCGGGTCTAATTCTTCGTTATCATCCTCTCGCGACCAATAATTTTCTGCCATAATCGACTCAGGTTAAGTAACTGTTCAAGTAAAAGCTTATTTCTTGCTTTATTTTACCGAAAATTGTTAAAATTTTTAACGGAATCTTAAGTTTTTTTGGGAAAGAAACCCTAGTTTTTCAGTCTATTAGGATTTTTTTCCCTATAAATGCGCTTTTGCGGCTAAGATTGCCTTGTTTACCTAAAATGTCGGTTTGAAGGAACCCTCGGTTTCACCTCGGAGATGAAAAACCGACCAGCATAAAACAGCGAAGCACAGCTAATATTCAGGGGAATCCTGATTCTCTACATATTTCTTAAGTTGGTCTATTGTAACACCCCCACAACTAGCCACAAAATATGCCCCTGTCCACAAAATTCTCTTATCTTGACCATATATCTCTTTCAAGTGGTCAGAAAATTTATCCCACATCAGCTTGCAAGAAGTTGGTTTTAAGTTGGCTATTAATCCACTTAACAGTTTATGAGGGGGGTAAGTTAAAAGAATGTGAACATGGTCTGACTCTCCGTTAATTTCTATTACCTTCGCATCCCATTTCTCGGCTATGTTTTGAAAAGCTATTCTCAAAAACTCCAGATGCTCTTTATGAAACACCTTTCTACGATATTTTGTCACGAGAACTATGTGGACGGTGAGATTAAAGGTAGCTCTACGAGTTTTAAAATAATTAGTCTTCATGCTCTTGACATTTTAGACAGTGGATTGCTATAATCATAATATAACACATTGAGAGGTCGAATCGATGCGAGTCATAGAGTTTAAGTTAAAAACCAATTCACACCAAGAAATAGCCATTCAAGAGGCTATAAGAGTGGGACAGTTTATTCGGAATAAGTGTCTAAGATTTTGGATGGACTCTACCAAAGAAGATCAGGTTAACTATGCTACTTTGTGTAGGCTAACTACCGAATTATCTAATAATCCTGAGTTCTCTTTTGTTGGTAAACTCAACTCTATGGCTCGTCAAGCGAGTGCCGAAAGAGCCTGGTTTTCTATATCCCGTTTTTATGATAACTGTAAAAAGCGCACCGCCCGCGCCGAATCGAATTCGGCAAGCGGACGGAGCAAGAAGGGTTTAGCTAAAAAAGGCTATCCTAAATTCAAAAAGTTCTCAAGGTCTGTCGAGTACAAAACTTCTGGTTGGAAACTAACAGAAGACAAAAAGTTTATCCACATCAC
This sequence comes from Microcystis sp. M_QC_C_20170808_M3Col, assembly GCF_007095505.1. Taxonomy (NCBI): domain Bacteria; kingdom Bacillati; phylum Cyanobacteriota; class Cyanophyceae; order Chroococcales; family Microcystaceae; genus Microcystis; species Microcystis sp. M_QC_C_20170808_M3Col. The sequence continues at coordinate 3,878 of NZ_SFBY01000208.1, read as the reverse complement.
GGATAAAACAGGGATAGGGAAATTAAAGCTAATCGGTACTTTTAACCGTGAGATTCTCGATAAATCCACTATCAAAAGAGTCAGGCTTATTAAACGAGCCGATGGCTTTTATTGTCAATTTGTCTTAGACATTGAGCGAGTAGAACCCTTTGACTCTACAGGAAAAGAAGTAGGCATTGATTTAGGTTTAAACCATTTCTTAACCGACTCTAATGGGGATAAAATTGATAAACCACGGTTTCTTCGTAAGTCTGAAAAAAGACTAAAAAAGGCTCAACGTAAACTCTCAAAAAAGAAAAAGGGAAGCCAAAAAAGGTTAAAACAGAAATCTAAAGTAGCTCGCCTTCATTTAAAAGTTTCTAGACAACGTAAAGATTTTGCCGTCAAGACAGCAAAAGCGTTAATCCAATCTAACGATTTGGTAGTCTATGAGGACTTGAAGGTATCTAATATGGTGAAAAATCCTCAGCTTGCTAAATCTATTTCAGATGCAAGTTGGTCGATGTTCACCGATTGGCTAGACTACTTGGGAAAAATACACGGGAAGTTTGTGGTAGCGGTGAACCCACAATATACTAGCCAAGAGTGTTCTAGTTGTGGTAATATTGTCAAGAAAACATTATCTGTAAGAACTCATGTTTGTTCTTGTGGGTGTGTCTTGGATAGAGATGAAAACGCTGCTATAAACATTCTCGCACGGGCAAATACTGTCGGGCGGACAGAAATTCAAGCCCTCGGACAGACTATCCACTGTCTATTAGGTGAAAGCTTGGTAGATAAGGTAACTGGATGAACAGGGAATCCCTCGCATGAGTGCGATGGGAGCGTCAAATTCGTTGAGAAAATTTAACATTTATCCCCTATGTCAAACCTGCTCCTCTGTGTCGGACTGATTTGTGGCTCAATTATTTGGGTGGAGATCGTGCGTGATTCCTATCATGCTCTGGCCCACCATTGGCAGCCCCTTTATCGTCTGCACGTCTGGCATCATCGGGTTTTTCGTCCCGATCTGTCGGTCATGAGCGAGGAAATTTATCGCAAGGCGCACTGGTACAATGATGTACCGGAGGCCTTAGTCATGTTGGCTGCCAGTGTTTTACCCGTACTACTGGCCTACTCTTGGGGGTTCGATCGCCCTTGGTTGGGTTGGTTAGGCTCCCTTTATACTATGGCTTTTCTCAGTACGGCGATCGGTCGAGGTTTAGGTATGGCAAATCTGGACGAATTAACCGATTTAACCCATCGTCCGGGGCAGTTTGAGAGTTTACCCGCTCCATGGCGCGTGAATCGTACCTACCACTGGCGACACCATTTTGATAACCAAAAGGCTTATTATTGTGGAACTTTCACCTTTATGGATAAATTGATGGGGACGGCACTTTCTCTCAAGGGCAAAACGATCGCCATTACCGGAGCGAATGGAACCTTAGGGCGATCGCTTTTAAAGTACCTACAACTGAAAGGAGCCAAGGTGATCGCGCTCACTTCCGGGGAGAATGCGATCGCTATTGAAATTAACGGCGAATCAGTACCTGTAAAAACCGTAAAATGGCAAATCGGTGAAGAAACGCAACTTGAGAACCTATTTAAGTCTGTAGATATACTGATTTTAAATCATGGCGTTAATGTCCACGGCCAAAGAACCCCAGAAGCGATCGAATTAGCCTACCAAGTGAATACTTTTTCCGTCTGGCGTTTAATGGAATTATTCTTCAAAACTGTCCGCACTAACGAGGAAATTGCCCGCAAGGAAGTCTGGGTGAATACTTCGGAAGCAGAGGTTAATCCTGCCTTTAGTCCCCTCTACGAACTCAGTAAACGAGCGATCGGTGATATGATTACCCTGCGTCGTTTAGATGCTCCCTGTGTGGTAAGAAAGCTAATTCTTGGTCCTTTTAAGAGTAATTTAAATCCTGTGGGTATTATGTCCGCTGATTGGGTAGCTAAACAGATTATCAAGGCGGTACAGAGGGATAGCCGCAATATTATTATTACTATTAATCCCTTGACTTTTATCACCTTTCCAATTAAAGAATTCTCTGTTTCTACCTACTTAAAACTATTTACTCGTTCCCCAAAAAATCGGGAAAATCCCTAACTATTTATCCTTAATCCGGGATCAAGACTATTTTTCCTCGCACTCTTTCCGATTCACTATAATTATGAGCTTCTACCACCTGGGAAAAAGTATAGGTGCGATCGATTCTAACAGTTAATTTTCCTGATTCGATCGCTTCTTTGAGAAATTGCCAGTCGGACGCTTGTGCCTGAGCAAAAAATATCAGTTTCCCTTTTTGGGGCAACCAAGCAGTGAGATAATTTAAGAGGATAATCCCTGGATTTGGTAGGGTGGTTATATAGGTTCCTTGGGGTTTTAAAAGCTGACGACAGTGCCAAAAAGAAGACTTAGCCACAGCATCGAAGATTAGATCATATTTCTGCTCAGTTTTTCTCCAATCTTCTTGGGTATAATCGATAACTTTATCTGCTCCTAAAGAGGTGACATAATCGATATTTTTACTACTACAAACTCCATCTACTTGCGCGGAGAAAATTTTCCCTATCTGCACGGCAAAGCTACCCACTCCTCCCGATGCACCATTAACTAAAATCCGATTTCCTGCTTGAATACCGCCAAAATCCCGCAAGACTTGCAACGCGGTAGAAGCGGCTAAAGGAGTGGCGGCAGCTTGAATAAAACTCTGATTATGCGGTTTTTTAACTAATAGGGAAGCAGGAATAATTGCATATTCAGCATAGGTTCTACCCGGTAATTGATTGAGAAAACCAAAAACCTCATCTCCGATCTGGAATTGTTCCACCTGACTGCCTTTTTCAACGATAATTCCCCCATAATCAAAACCTAATTGCAGGGGAAATTTATTACCTGTGGCTATTTTGAGCATTCCCCGACGAATCTTCCAATCAATCGGATTAATTCCCGCTGCCATAATCTTAATTAAGACTTCTTTCGCTTGGGGAATTGGCTTTTCTATTTCTGTGTATTGGAGAACATTACTATCGCCATAGCGATTAATGATAATAGCTTTCATAATTAAGAAAAAAGTTGATAAAATAGTAAGGGAGCAAAAGTAATGACCAAGAGAACAAAAATCCAAACTCGTCCCGCTAAAAGATTATAATCTTGTCCTAATCTTGACCAAGAGTGACCGGCAATAAAATGGCCGAACAGAAATTCAAAACCCACTGTTAATAGTAACCAAATTAAACCGATAGTAATTGCTTGGCTGGACGATTCTAGACCCCAAAAATAGACAAGAGTGCCAATATAAAGACTAAAAAAGAGGATTCCTGTCAGGGTAGAAATTTGATGAGCGCGTAGTTCATCGAGATATTTTCCGTAGGTGCTTTCCCTGAGAATACCGTTACTAATTCCTATTAAGATCATCGGGAGCCATGGGACAATGTAGCGACTAATCATAAGTTGTTGGTTTAGAACTCGCTCTAATTGGATTATAGCTATATTTGGCTGATAACTTGAGATATTTTGGTAAAAATTAAGATTGTTACTTGCCTAAATTTTCAGCAAGATAATCAACTAGCTTTTTCACTGTTGTAAATTCTTGGCATTTTTCGTCTGAAAGTTCAAGATCGAATTCTTCTTCTAAAACCATTATTAATTCAATCTTATCAAGTTCATCTCCTCCCCAATTTGATAATAAGTCAGACCAACTATCAAAGGAAGAACTAGACGTATAAAAGCTATAAGAACTATAACTACTAGATTGTAAATAAAATAGGCTCTTCGGGAATTGTTATGCAAATAATTAACTTAAAATAAAATTCGATGAGAGCAACTACGCTCAAAAGTAGCTGAAATTCATACAGGAAAGGACTTAAGGCACAAAAGGGTTAAT
>NZ_SFBY01000207.1:0-3437 GCF_007095505.1 Microcystis sp. M_QC_C_20170808_M3Col | reverse complement strand
AATAGTTGAGTTCCTGGACTTAAACCCAATCCTCTCATTTCTTGATAAACTCCTTCCTTCGTCTTCACATTTGTACTTTGTTTTTGTCTTAAACAAAAGTATCCACTCTGCTCCTGAAGCCATCTTCCTAGACTGACTGAACAAAATTCTCTATCTCCTAACACCACTATTTTATGACTTGATAGCACGGTCAATATTTTTTCTAATACTCGCTTTTGTTCTTCGAGATTACTACTTCCTTTTTTTCTAATATCTCCCAATAGATTGGGATGGCTCTCTTGTCATAAATTAGACTCACCATCAAGATATTAATTGCTCCCAAACTCGTCCGGTCTATGGCCATATATACTAATCCTTTTATTGTGAATCTATCTGGTCGGTCAAAACTAACCACGGCTCTTGATAGCCAGAATCCCAACGGGCAAGCAAGGTACAGGCCAAGGGATTAGTTTTAAAGCAAACCACCTGACCCGACCAAGATTGTCCAGGGGCTGAAACTAGGGCATCTAAGGGCTGCCATTGACCATGAGAGGAAATTTTGACCAGTCCTTGCTGGTTAATGCGTAAAAACGGATGCCAGCCGGCTTCCACAATCACTTGATAGAGCCAAGGCGCATATAAGCCGCGGTCGGCTGGGACAATTACAGTCCAGCCAGTAGGAACCGCTTCTTTGAGCTGTCTGATCAGTTTTTGCCAGTGAGGTTTCCAACTGCCCGGTTGATTGGCTTTGACGATAGACCAAGCTATGGGAATCCCACAGCCCGCCAGCAAGACATTAATCGACAAAACTACGAATTTATTGCCCCTAGTGGTGGCATCCAGTGCTAGGGCTATTCTTTCTATATTGATAGGCAGTAAACTGATCACCCACATTAACAATGGCGCAAAACAACTGCTCACCTCAAGAGTGCTGCGCTTTTCTCCTTTTTTCGCTTTCCCGGACTGATACCATTCTTTGAGTCTCTGTCTGACTGTATTGGGTTTTTCCTCATTGACTGCCGCAATCAACCTCGACACCTGAGTCAAACTGCTCGATTTGGTCATGACCATCCCGAAGCTCCAAGTTGCCAATCCGATAGCTTGCGGTATTGACAAATGGGGCAGATGTTCTGATACTATGCACGACCACTGCTTGAGATATTTGTTTTTCAGCATTGCCTTTCACGATGCTCCTCTAAATCTCTAGCTTGATTTTCTCACCTTGAGTGTGTGACTGCTCACCTCTTTGTAATAAACCTACACCTGTCAGCACCTTGAGTGTGTGACTGCTCACCTCTTTGTAATAAACCTACACTTCGGGGAAAAAGTCCCTGAATTTTCCCCCCGACCACTCCAAGAAATGGCACTTTTTGATTTCAAAAAAGCCTAAAGATATTATCCAACAAGGTTTTTAGATTTATTCAGCAAGCCCTATCTAAATGCCGAGGAAAAACAAGAATTAATTCAATGGATTATCAACCAGAGTCACTGGGATATTTGGGAGATAGAAACTTATGTACTAGAAACTTATGAGGTTGTGTTTAAATCGAGACAGAGCTACTACCAATTGCTAAAAGAAGCGAGAATTAGCTGGCAAAAGGCGGAACAAGTAAACCCGAAAAAAGATACAGAAGAGGTCAAAAAAAAGAATGAAGAAATCAGTCAATTATTGGAGAGCAAAAAAGAGGAGATTCAGTCGGGAAAGCTAGTGGTGTACTTGCTTGATGAATGTCATCTGGTCTGGAAAGATGTTCTAGGCTATCTCTGGAACTTTATTAAAGAAAGACTAAAAGAAGGTCAAAATCCCTCAGAGTTACCCGAAAGAACTTTGGTAAAAATTGAGAATGAAAAAAAGAGACAAACTTATTATGGAGCTTTAAATTTAGTGGGAAAAGAATTTATTTTAGCTCCCTACAAAGCGGGGAAGGTCGAGAATACAGTAGATTTCTTAAAAAAACTAATTCAAATCAATCCTGGGCGAAAAATACTGATTATTTGGGATGGAGCTTCCTATCATGCGGGAGAAGAGATGAGCAAATTTCTTACTGAACAAAATCAGGGTTTATCTCCAGAAAATTGGCAGATTACCTGTCATAAATTTGCTCGATACGCTCCCGAAGAAAATCCAGTAGAAGCAATTTGGCTACAGTTAAAAAATCTTTTGAGAAGATTTTATTGGTTGGCCAAAAGTTTTCGAGTGGTTAAACGCTTGTTCGAGTTTTTTGCCAAATTTCAATTATTTAATTTTCCTAACCTTAAGAAATACGATGCCTTTTCACAATTCATGATATTTTAGTTGCTTCGTAAATTGTTTGACTTCAGCTTTAAGTTCAGCCAGAGTAACTGCTCTTTTTCCCTGCCATTTGCTCAACTGTTTCTCTATTTGTTCCCTTTCTTTTTTCACTTTTTTCTCTATTTTTTCTTCCTCTGCTTTTTGTCTCATTTCACTTAATACTATTAGCCATCTTTGCTTAACCCGGTGATAATTAACTTCTTGCTCCTTATACTTATATCGACTATCTTCGCTAATTCTTAACTCGTATTCTGGAACATTTGTAATAATTTCTTGGGCTTTTTTGCTTGTTAGTGGAACCCGCGTTAGCCATTTATTCTTTCCTAATCTATGTAAGTTATTGGCTGTATATAAAGCACTATCTGCTACATAGATTGTTGACCAATTCAGATTACTTTGACACTCCTCAATTAGTTCACCAAAGATAGTTTTATCTGATTCATTTCCCGACCCGATTCTCATTAATCGTGGAACATCCCCATCACTACTTACCATCAAATCAATCATAAATTGCTTCAAATCTGGACGACGCTCTCTTGAATATCCGTGAGTTATTTCGATACTTCCCTTTCCTCCTTCTTCTAATTTATAGGTTCTTCCGAACTTACACTGTCGAAAATCCCTCAAGCTCCCTCTCTGCCGAGCAATGCTCTAAAGCTAATAAATATTAATCTAACAAGAACTCAAAGCCTCATTGTATAAGCTTTACAAGTATAAGTTGCTGATAGTTTTACATGACAGGTTCGGAAGAACCAATTTATATTCTCCCTCAACCGATATTGAACTCGAATCTAAATGACTATATTTAGTGTTAATTTGATATTTTTCAACTACTTTCAGAGATATATTTATCCATAATTTCTCTAGAGAATATCTCCAGATTTCATCCATTACTCTCCCAATTTTATGCTCATTTATTTCCTCGGCTTTGATTCCTTCTCCCAGTAGCTCTTCTCCGGGTTTATTGGCAAACAATTGAGGAAATAAATACAAGGGTTTCGAGATAAAATCTAATCCATTGATAATTAGGGTCTGCTGAATAAAGCTAAAAACCTTACAGGAAAGGGCTTTTAGCTTGATTGAGAGCTTCCCAAATGCACTTAAATCTGCGCTTAATCGCTCAAAACCCTTGCATCTTCTCTCCTTAGTGCTAATGTACCGTAAA
>NZ_SFBY01000206.1:0-2802 GCF_007095505.1 Microcystis sp. M_QC_C_20170808_M3Col | reverse complement strand
AACGAAACCCCCTACTATCTGTGGTCAAGGTTCAGTTTTTAGCTTGGTTATCGCTTTTTCCATTGTAGCTTAAAGCCGTCGTAAAACGACGGGGTTTTAACCCAAATTTTCGATAACTTTTTACTGTTTACTGATCACTGAAAAAAGCTTCCCTATTCCCCAGAAGCATGAGGATCGATTTTGAGAACTAAAACCCCTAAAGGTGGTAAACAGAGATCGATCGAGTAGGGACGGCTATGATAGGACCATTCCTCCGACCATTTACCGCCAAGGTTGCCCATATTACTACCGCCATATTTACCCGCATCGCTGTTAAAGATTTCCTGATAAAAACCGGGATGAGGTACACCAACGCGATAATGGCTGTGGGGTTGGGGAGTAAAATTACAGACCACCACCACAAACTCCTGCCAATTTTTGCTCCAGCGCAGGAAAGAAACGACGCTATGACTATTATCACTACAGTCGATCCACTCAAAGCCATCCTGACCAAAATCCTGGGTATATAAAGCAGGTTCACTCTTATAGGTGGCGTTCAAATCAGTGAAAAAGCGTTTTAGCTGTTGATGGGGTTGATACTGCAAAAGACCCCACTCCAAATCACCCCAAACATTCCACTCACTCCACTGGCCAAATTCCATGCTCATAAACAGGGTTTTCTTGCCGGGGTGGGTAAACATATAGCTAAATAATGCCCGGACATTGGCGAATTTTTGCCACTCATCCCCCGGCATTTTGCCAATCATATTACTTTTGCCGTGAACCACTTCATCGTGGGACAAAGCCAGCATATAATTCTCGCTGTGGTTATACCACATACTAAAAGTGACATTATTTTGATGGAATTGACGGAACCAAGGATCCATGCCGAAATAATCGAGCATATCGTGCATCCAGCCCATATTCCACTTCAAATTAAAGCCTAAACCGCCCATATAGGTGGGCCAGGACACCATCGGCCAAGCGGTGGATTCTTCGGCAATAGAGAGAATTCCGGGGAAATAGCTAAAAATCACATGATTGACTTGACGCAGGAATTCAGCGGCCTCTAAATTTTCCCGGCCACCGTACTCGTTAGCCACCCATTCCCCATCTTTACGACAATAATCGAGATAGAGCATGGAAGCCACCGCATCCACGCGAATGCCGTCAATATGGTACTTATCGAACCAAAAAAGAGCATTAGCGACGAGGAAATTTCTGACTTCGTTGCGACCGTAGTTAAAAATTAAGGTTCCCCATTCCTTGTGTTCCCCTTTGCGCGGGTCGCCGTGTTCGTAAAGATGAGTACCATCAAAGAAAGCTAACCCGTGGCCATCTTTGGGGAAGTGACCGGGGACCCAATCCACTAGCACACCAAGGCCATTTTGGTGACATTGATCGACAAAATACATGAAATCTTCAGGATTGCCGTAGCGACTGGTGGGGGCAAAATAACCCGTCACTTGATAACCCCAAGAACCATCAAAAGGATGCTCGGCGATCGGTAATAATTCGATATGGGTGCAACCTAATTCTTTAACGTAGGGAATTAGTTTTTCGGCCAACTCGTAGTAACTCAAAAAGCGCGCCCCAGTGTTCCATTCCGACACAGGAACCGGTTCCCCTTCCCCAGAAAGTAAACGGGGGGGTTCGGCACTAGAAGCGTGCAGCCAAGAACCGAGGTGTAATTCGTAAACGGAAACCGGTTGAGTTAAAGGATCGCTATGGCGGCGTTTTTCCATCCAATCGCTATCATCCCAAGTATAGCTATCTAAATTGGCCACGATCGAGGCGGTTTTCGGGCGTACTTCTTGGGCAAAACCGTAGGGATCAGATTTTTCGTAAATATGACCTTCCCAATTTTTGATCTCGTATTTATATTTAGTGCCAACACCGATTTCTGGGATAAACAATTCCCAGACCATATTATTACGTTTCCGCATTTGGTGATCACGACCATCCCAGTTATTGAAATCACCAATAATCGAGACGTTGCGGGCATTAGGGGCCCAAACGGCAAAATAAACCCCTTTAATACCCTCGATTTCGGCTAAATGCGCCCCTAATTTTTCATAAATGCGATGATGGTTGCCCTCCCCAAACAGATGTAAATCAAAATCGCTGAGTTTGGCAGAACGGAAGGCATAGGAATCATAGATTACCCGTTCCTGTTCTCCCTCGTGGATGCGTAATTGATAATTGTTCAGTTCACCGATATCGATGACGCACTCGAAAAAATGGGGATGATAAGCGGTCTTCATGGGATATTCTTGTCTTTGGGACGGTAAAATAACCCAAGCGGCCGTGGTTTTCGGTAAATAGGCTCTAACAACCCATTTATTCACTTTTCCTTCTTTTTCTAGGGGATGGGCCCCCAAAACCTCAAAGGGATCGTGATGGAGGTTGTTGACGATTTGATGGACTTGTTCGGGGGATACCACTATAGACATTCAGTTAACACTCTTGACATCTACAATACTTATAGCAAGGAAATAGTCATTTTTTTGTTGCCTTCTGGGAATTCTCAAACTGATGGTATTGTAAAGTTTAAATGCAAATATAGTCATATATAGCCGGGCATGGTAATATATAGACAGGAAACTATCAGACTAGGCAAAAAAAACAGGAATAAGTTATCGAACGGCTTGGAGGTGGTGGAAACAAGGGAATTTAACAGGCTATCAATTACCTTCCGGTACAATAGACTTGTTGGGAAATAAAAAAGAAACAGAAAGTTTGCACAGTAAGGATTTCATTATCTCTTACCAATTAAGCAGCATCCAAATAGAAGTTCCATAAACCAGTAGAATTCAACATCAA
>NZ_SFBY01000205.1:0-16259 GCF_007095505.1 Microcystis sp. M_QC_C_20170808_M3Col | reverse complement strand
GTTTCAGTTTTTCTATTAAGCTCAACATATATTTAAAAGGTTGGCGGTCACTTCTCATTTTACAAAGACAGTGATCGCTTTTACTTTTGATATTCTGATGGGAGAATGAAACAGCCCTAGGGTTGGGGGAGAAGGGAGTCAGTCCCGATGCCAAATTAGGTTATACTCCATCTTTATGAGAAAGACTGTAATAAAAAAATGGATCAGGATTGCTTTTTGTCTCTAGGTTGTTGTTAGGTGATTGCTGACTGATTAATAATGGTTGAATGTTAATCGGCTTTTCCTTTTAGGGAGACGAAATCGGGTCTATGGGAATTACTATTGTCACCATTTTGCGGGGGATGAAAACGATTTCTAACTTCGGGGGGGGTGGGTAAACCCTGTTTCATTTCTGCTACTTTTAAGAGGATCAAATACTCATAAAAAGCTTGCAGAGTACACCAAGCAAAACCAGCTTTACCATCGAGAATTCCTGCCAAGATAAAATACATATAAAACCAACGAAGCAAGGGACGAAAAGGCAATCGTAGAGATAAATCTTTTAAAGCTCTCCGTCTTTCGACTTCGGTTTTACCAAAAAATAATTTTTGCCAACTAACACCACCGTTAGCCAACTGATGTAGGGTTTCTGCCGCTTCATCGGTAGAATAACGATTATGTTTTTCAATCCAACGACTTAAACCTTTACTACAGGTATAGTGGGGATAGGTTTCTTTTAAAAAAGAGGTTTTTCCCAGACATTCTTCTCTTTCCGTGTGACCATAATCGCTAAACCAGACTTGATCTTTTCTAAATAGACGCATTTGATAACGGGGATACTGGGTGCTGCGACGGATCCAAGTTCCCATAAACATAACTCTTTCGGCCACATAAAAACCAGTAAAATCTTTCTGTTGAGTGGCGCGCAGACATTCTGCGTAGAGTTGGGGTGTCATCCTTTCATCTGCTTCGAGAATATAAACCCAATCGTATTTAGTCTCGATATTTTCTAACATCCAAGTTCTTTGTTTACCATGGCTCTCGAATTGATGCTGAATCACGCGCACTGGATAACGAGAAGCAATCTCTACTGTGTGATCGCTACTGTAGGAGTCAACCACAATCACATCATCGGACAGAAGTGCCGATTCCACACAGGCGGCAATATCAATTTCTTCGTTATGAGTGAGAATGTAAATGGAAAACATAGATATAATATGGTGTTTGATTATACGAAACCCGATCGGGCAGTAGTCCTATTTTGTACCGGAAAAAGCGGAATAAAAACCCCTATCATACCAGAAATTTTCTTAAAACTGCCAGACTGAGCCTATTCTAACCTCGATCGCCTTTTTGTCAATATCTCTTAAGTATTACTTGAAAAATTCTTTACCTGAGCTTGCGGCGACCGGCGGTGAGCTATTCCCCACCATGAGATAATAGACAGTGCTTTATGTCTTCAGTAATTTTCGATGACTGCTGTTTCCGAGTGTTTTCGTTCTCTCCGTTCCCAGGGGAATTGTGCCTTAATTCCCTTTATTACTGCCGGTGATCCCGATTTATCTACTACTGCCCAAGCTTTACGCATTTTAGACCGGGCAGGGGCCGATCTGATCGAGTTGGGGGTTCCCTATTCCGATCCTCTTGCGGATGGTCCGGTTATTCAAGCGGCAGCCACGCGCGCTTTAAATCGGGGTGTCAAGTTGGAAGATGTGCTAGAAATCGTCAAAAATGCTCAGGGAGAGGTGAAAGCTCCGATTATTCTCTTTACTTACTATAATCCTATCTATCATCGCGGGATAGATGTCTTTTTAGACCAAATAAAAGCAGCCGGGGTGAGTGGTTTGGTGGTTCCTGATTTACCCCTAGAGGAAGCGGAAAGTCTGCTGCAACCGGCTGCCGCTAAGGGAATTGAAGTGATTTTATTGGTAGCGCCTACCAGTCCCCCGGAACGAATACAAGCGATCGCCAGGCAATCCCAAGGTTTTATTTATCTGGTGAGTGTCACGGGAGTGACGGGAATGCGGAACCAAGTGGCCACCAGAGTGGAGGAATTGCTCGATTCTATCCGTTCTGTCACCGATAAACCCGTGGGGGTAGGATTTGGCATTTCTGACGCGACACAGGCGCTACAGGTGAAAAACTGGGGTGCTGACGCGGTAATTGTGGGCAGTGCCATGGTTAAACGTCTGGCTGATAATTCCCCCAGCGATGGGTTAAAATCCCTCGAAGAATTCTGTCGTAGTTTAAAACAGGCGATTCAGTGAGGGATAAGGAGTTAGTGGATGCGGATTAGATCGAGCGTTCATGTCTTCTCGTTCTGAATTCGTTCAATTTCATCCAGTGCTTTTTTCGCCCGGAATACAGCCCGGAGATAGGCGATCTGGCTCTCCCACGCCGATCGGGGTAGGATCGGTTCGGGACGGTCAATATTCTCGTTCATACTTATCAATTCAAGGTGGTTACGAGGGGTTTTTCTTGCCAGTGTTCTGGCCATTGGATCGCGTCGGCACTGAAGGCGAGGGGATCATTGGGTAGGGGAGAATGGAAGGGTTCCTCTATTATTGCGAATTGGCCGTTATCGAAGGGAATTCCCGCTGCAGGGCGATCGAGGTAAAATCTCTCTCGGATTCCCTTCTCCGCTTGTTTTAACGCTCGGTGGTGACAGTAGGGGTTATTGCCCCGGCGATCAAAGAAAACATGAGCCGTCCAACTACAACCACCGCGGCAGAGTTCGGCGAACTCGCAGGTTTTACAGAATCCCCAAAGATGATCGGTTCCCTTCGGGGTTCCCGCGCCGAGGTTGAAGCGCAGTTCTTCGGCCTCTTCGATAATCTGGCGCAGGGAGCGATCACGGATATTGCCCCCAGTATAGGCCGCGGTGGGAAGCGAGGGACAGCCTTTGATCGCTCCGTCGGCCTCGATACCCAGTGCCGCCAGTCCGGCACTACACCCCTGCCAGAATGTCCACGCGTCCCCTCCCCGCAATAAACGTTCGTAGGGGCCGTAATAGCCGATATTGTTACCCGGCTGTACGTCTACCCCCTCGCGTCGCGCTTGCTCGGTGACACGGGCGAGCATCGGGTATAGTTCTAGGAGTTCGTAGGGTTGGAGGAGAATTTCCGAATTATCGGCCGCGTTCCCCATCGGCACGGTTAACTGGATCTGCCACGCGAATACGCCCGCATCGCGGATTTTTTCGTAGATTCGGGGAAATTCGGGGGCAGAAAGACGATTTATCTGGGTATTGCAACCGAAGGGGATACCGGCTTGTTTTAGGTGGCCCATGGTGCGGAACGCCCATTGCCAAGAACCGGCTTTCCCCCGCAGGCGATCGTGGGTAGCCTCTAATCCGTCCACGGAGACGGAGACGACTTTGATCCCCGCGTCTTTCATCTTTTGGGCGGTGTCGAGGGTGATGCCGTAGCCGCCGGTAGTGACACCGCAGATCATGCCCGCGTCGGTGATCGCCCGGGCGATATCGAGCCAGTCGGGACGGAGAAAGGCTTCGCCCCCGATCAGGGTAACTTCTTTGATGCCCACTTCGGCCAGTTGACGGACGAGATCGAGGGCTTCTTCAGTGCTGAGTTCGTGGCTACGGGTGTGGCCGGCGCGGGAACCGCAATGTTGACAGGCGAGGTTACATTTTAGGGTAATTTCCCAGACGGCGTAACTGATGCGACGGTATTCGGTCATTGGAATTATCCTCGATTTAGGCGTAGTAAGTACGACCGCCACCGCCACCGCTGGTCGAGCCGTATACTTGTTGCATCCGTCCCCCGATGATCGCTTTCAAGTCTTCTTCGGTTAGGGTTTTGAGTTCGTCATCGGTGGCGATTTCGTCCAAAACCTTTAAACGAAAATCGGGATCGGTTGCTAGTTTTTCGGTAAAGTTCGGGGTGCGATCGAAAGACATAATGGTTCTTCGTTACTTGGTATGGTTCGATAGGGAGGCATAAATTGACTAAATCCTTATCTGGCAAGAGACTTAATTGATTAGTTCGCTCTAGATTAAAAACAATTGACAAAAATCGCCAAATGCCTTTCTACATAAGGGTTACATCCCTTATAACCCCCGTCCATTGCATAACACAAACCGAAGAACCGACATAATTAACTCCTTACAGGTTTAATACTCATTAGGACTGTGGATAATTGGCTCTTCTGGTTTCTGTGTGGAAACGAGGTCTATACTGATACTTTCTTCCGCAAAATAGCCCTAAAAGTCCTGCCCGATAAGCATTTCACGATTCCATAAGCAAAAATTATCACACAAAGTCGAGAAGATACGATAATTCCAGCGGTTATCGGAAATTTGGGTTGAGTTGGCAGAAATGGAATGGATATTTTTCCGGAGATAAAAGGAGGTTTAAATCCCTAAAAACCTCCTTTTATTTGATGTTTTATTAGTCAATCGCATCACGAATCCATTCTTGAATAGGGGTATTTTCGTTAAGCCATTGGCCAATACTCCATCCTGCTTGAAAAGCGAATAACAGAGGTAACACAGGAGAGACGACGCCGTATATTTGGTGTATGTTCAGCCCTCCCCCGACGATCGCTTTTAAGTCTTCTTCCGTTAAGTCTTTGAGTTCGTCATCGGTGGCGATTTCGTCCAAAACCTTTAAACGAAAATCGGGATCGGTTGCTAGTTTTTCGGTAAAGTTCGGGGTGCGATCGAAAGACATAGTTAGCTCCTTAGAAGTTTAATACTCGATAAAATTTATGAGTCGGTTGGAATTAGAAATCTACGAAAGGCTCTGATCTGCCGGTAATCCGTACATCGGTCGAACGATTCCGTCACCTGGAATAGGCCATTTAGGCTTGCGGTTGGGTGGCAGACCGTACATCGGACGAAATCGAACACCGCCGATAAATCCACCTGCGACCGCCGCTAAATCTTCCTCGCTTAAATCTTTAATTTCTTCATCGGGGCGATCGGACTCTAGAAGTCGTGCGGTGTATTCCTCGAATTCCTGTGGTGTGAAATCGAACCCCGCAGCTTTGACGATCTCGCTGCATTCTTCTTTGCTATTCACCGATTGGATTCGGGAACGGAAGGATTCATCGGAGGCGACTTTTTGATAAAAAGCGTGAACTTGTTCGAGAGCCATAAGTTAACTCCTGTTAGAATTTGAGAGTGATGGGAGGATACGGTTGGTAGATAAGCTGTTCAGCATTTAAATTGCTTGTGGAGATGAGGCACTCTTGCAAGAGGCAATACCCCCCAACTCCCGCGACGGGGGAGATTCAGCTAATCTAACGATAGGCGGTTATAGCGGTTTTCACAGAAGTGATTCCCGATTGAAACGCTGAAACGCCTATCTATCAAGGGATTTACTATACCTTATTAGACTGAAAACCGCTATAAAATGGGTCCTTGCTTAATATTCGGGAGTGATGCGAGGATCGGTGGGCGGATAATTCCGATAGTGATGGGTGGACAAATTATTTTTCCCAGTATTGTTGGTGGTTTTAGCAGTGCTTGTGCAAAACCGCCTTGAATGTTTCGAGTCTCGAGCGCGCGATTGATCGCAGTTTCAAGAGATTCTTGAAAAGAGTTCACCTTTAGAGCAGAGAGGGAGATCCGTATATTTGGTGTGTGTTCAGCCATCCCCCGACGATCGCTTTTAAGTCTTCTTCCGTTAAGTCTTTGAGTTCGTCATCGTTAGCGATTTCGTCCAAAACCTTTAAACGAAAATCGGGATCGGTGGCTAGTTTTTCGGTAAAATTCGGGGTGCGATCGAAAGACATAGTTAGCTCCTTAGAAGTTTAATGCTCGATAAAATTTATGAGTCGGTTGGAATTAGAAATCTACGAAAGAATCTGCCGGTAATCCGTACATCGGTCGAGCGATTGGAATAGGCCATTTGCGGTTGGGTGGCAGAAGGTTGGGTGGCAGACCGTACATCGTGTGAGGATCTGGAATACTGTCGATAAATCCACCGGCGACCGCCGCTAGATCTTCCTCGCTTAAATCCTGGATTTCTTCATCGGGGCGATCGGACTCTAGAAGTCGCGCGGTGTATTCCTCGAATTCCTGTGGTGTGAAATCGAACCCCGCAGCTTTGACGATCTCGCTACATTCTTCTTTGCTATTCACCGATTGGATTCGGGAACGGAAGGATTGATCGGAGGCGACTTTTTGATAAAAAGCGTGAACTTGTTTGAGAGACATGATTTGACTCCTATTAGATCAGAAATAAATCGAAATGATAAATATTCGGGTAAACCTCGTCAAAGTTCAAATTCGGAGTTATTTGATGACTTTTTACACAACCATAACCCTTATCTAGCAAAGCTTTCAGGTTTTTGTCTAAAAACTACGGTTTTTAAACTTGACTAGGTTTAAATGTCCTTACAAGAGAATTACAGCATTTGTTATTTAAGTAGACAGGGCTAATTAAATGTAAGATGAATTGCCCTCAAGACCTTGCTATGACTGGATTCTCGAAAAAAATTAATTGTACCTACCTACTTAGTCAAGAGAGCGAGAAGATAAATAGGCAAGCATTTGTTCTGTCTAAATACAGCGATTGAAAGTATCACCGAATTACGCTTCTTGTCCAAAAACAGTTGAACCAATCTCATAAGACTAACAGCAATTCTCATTTTAAGGTTTCATGACATTAAAACCCTTGCGCCTAGAGGGGTTAATAATTCTTAACGAATCTCTAGATCGCTGAAACAACGCAAAATCGTTTCAAAATGAGAATTGCTGTAAGACTAAGACTAAGACTAAGACTACTTTAATCTCATAAGACTACCTCCCCCCCCACTGACTCGATCGATCTCCCCCACCGATTAAATAACCGCGGCGTTGTCAGATCAGAATATGAAAGATGCAATGCAATCCTTGTTATCAAAGTAATTTCAGTTCCGGTGCTGAATTAAATAACCGCTGTACATAGACAAAACCAGACCGCCACCGTACAGGAAACCACCCGCAAACAATCCAACCGGGCCCAATCCCGCCATCGCTACGAGTCCGATACCGCTACCAACCATTCCCAGACCAACTTGAAACGCTGACTCTACGCTCATCCCTCCTCCTATCAATTTTTCCGTTTCCAATATCGTGAGGGTGGCCGCGCGATCATTTTGTTCGGATAACATGAATCGCTCGGAATATAGGTCAGAAATTTGGATATTAGCCATTGATTTACTCCTTCAATTACAGAGAATTTTTTAATTCAAGAGGATGATACTCGGTAAGGTCAACTTACAACAGTTTTCCCGACAGTTCGTTCAAAGTTAGAAATCCACGAAACGATTACTTGCAGTTTAGACATTAGAGTTTTTCTCCTTATGAGAGCAAAAAAGTAGTTAACTGGAGACTAGGCTTGTATCACCTGTCTGCTTTAAGATTAAACGCTATCCAAATAGATTGCAACCCCTCGCAAAGGTTTTTTTGGAACATAAAAAAGCTAATTAAGTTTAATTGGGGGAAAAGAAATTAATTGAAAAACGAATTATTCTTCCAGCAGACTTTATACTAAACCCTTGTACTGACGCATGATACGAAATCCGTTGAGTATAGGCTACATATCAGGACAGGCAAAAGGCACTCATGCAAAAGGGGGAAGAAATAATCAGTCTTTAATAACTGGATTTAGTATGATACGTCAAACATAAATAAGTTATTTATGTTCAAAATTCATAAAAAACCTAACGTCACTGGTATGACTTTAGTAAAATAATCCGTAGGTTGGGTTAAACGCAGTGCAACCCAACACAAAACATGAAGAATAATAGGGGGATGATGTTGGGTTTCCGTTGTCAACCCAACCTACCAGATCGGCTTTCGGACTTCTGTAAAACCTCCGCCGTGACCGACTCGCTTAGATAATACTCCCCGCAATTCTGACAGATATCCGCAGGGACTTGTTTTAAAATCACGATATAATTATCCCTCTCTAAAGTAACGGTAACAAAACTCGATCGAGTCGTACCGTTTTTACAGATCACAGATTCCATAACTCTTATCTTCCCTTACTACGTTTGCGGGGTGAGTATTACCCACCCCGTCCACAATTAATTACTTAACTCGTATTCTATTTCCTGAATCTTCTCTTTCATCCAGCCGTTAAACAAATCGACACCGATTTTCAGAGCCAACTCCTCGGTTAATTTTGGTTTAACGATTTCCTCGACAAAAATCAGGTGAAAACCTCGATCGCCTTGCAGCGGTTTCAACAATCGAGAAGAATCCGATGCGAAAATTGCGGCCGAAAGATTCGGTCGTAAATCCTTACGGGAAACAGTACCGCGATAACCTCCCTTGCGTCGTAATTCCACATCCTCGATATAGCGGTGCGCTACTTCCTGAAAGCTGATTTCCTCCTCCTGAATCGATTCATACAACTCCTCCGCCATCGCCTGATCTGCTAACACTACCTCATAGATCACCGCGCCGGTATAATCTAGCTGGTGTTCCACAAAATAGGATTCAATTTTGTCTGCGAAAAGATGTTCGGTTAATTTACCCGATAGTAAACTGAATTGAACTATCGCCTCGAAATCATCTAGGGATAAGCCCTGTTTTTGCAACCAATTCCATGTATCTTTGGCGTTATGTAATTCATTGGCGAGACGGAATTGATCGGCCGCCTGTTGTAACTCGTCAGTCGTGTTTTTAATCCCCGCTGCCGTGGCGGTTTCGGTGATGATTTTCCGAGCGATAATTCCCTCGGCCATTTCGGGAAGTTTCCCCGATAGCTTAAGCTGTTGGATAAGGTCTTGATTCGTGATGGTGATACTATGGGACATAATGACTCCTGAAAAAAAAATTACAGTTTTAAACCGTCTTTTTGTAGATCCTTAAAGGGATCGAGGATGTAATCGATCACCCGACGCTGACGGACGATCGCCTCTGCGGTAGCCGTATCCCCCGGATTGAGGGGAATACATTGATTTCCCTTTTGAATACAGGAGCGATCGAGTTGAATTTCTAGCTCGAAAACGTTAATTTTTCCGGTCGCCGTTTCCTTTTCGATCGCCGTCGGTGATTTCTTGGTGATCTTGCCGCCGATAACCCCGTAATCCTGAAAAGGATAGGCATCGAACTTGACTTTTACCGGCATACCGGCGCGGAGAAATTGACTTTGATCTGTGGGCATTTCTGCCTTGAGAATAAACCGCGATCCTTTCGGTGCTATCTCCGCAATCCGCGTTCCTGACTGCACCACCGCACCTGCGCGTTTAATCGGTAATGAAAAGATCGTGCCGTCGGTATTCGCCTTTAAAACCCTCTGACTTAGTTGGATTTGGAGCGCTTGCCGTTGGCTGTCGCTTTGGGCGATTTCCGATGCCAGTGTTGCGATCTCCGTTTCTAGATTTTTAATCTGCTCCTGTATCCTTAAGAGTGCCAACTCGTTGGAATGGCGGAGACTTTGATAACCCCGCTGCCGCTCCTGTAATTGCAGACGCGCTTGGGCGATATCCGCGCTTGTTTGTTGACTGGTCTGACGGTAGGTGCTTTCTAATTCCGCTAGTTTATGTTGATTTTCTTTTACCTCCGCTTTTCCCCGCTCGTAGAGTTGTTGGCGCTCTTTGGCGTTGTCCTCGCGCTCGATGAATTGCACCTCCGATATCGCGCCATCCTCCCACGCTTTTCGGTAGCGATCGACTTCTTTTAAAGCCGTTTGATAACGACTTTTTAGAATCGGATAATCGGTTTGACTGCGATCGAGGGCGGTTTTCGCTTGATTTATCCGTGCCTGTTGTTCTTCTAGGGATATTTTGGCTTTCTGGACTAACGCGCTGACATTTTCCCTTGCTTGCTCGATCGAGGCTTCTTTTTCCGCCTCTGCAGCGCGATTCTGTTGGCGTTGAGTCGCTAGGGAAACCTCTAACTGACTTTTCATCCCTTTCTGTTGGGAAAGACGGCTTTTTTGTCCTTCTATTTTCTCCTCGATTTGTTGTATTTCCTGGCCGATTAATGAGGAATCTAGGGTTAAAATCGGTTGTCCTGCTTTCACCTCTTGGCCTTCACGGACATAGATTTTTTCCACTTCTCCTGCGGTGATTGCATCGAGTTTGACTGCTTCCCCTTGGGGTTCCAGTTTTCCTGGTCCGACACCGGTTTCATCGACTTTTGAGAATATCGCCCAGGGGAGAATGATCGAGACGAAAATAATCAGAAAATAGAGTAAACCCCGCGTCCAGGGTAGGGGTAAAGTATCGATCAATTCCTTGGTCTGGAAAGACCAGTTATCGCGCTCTCTGTCTAGATTGGTTGTCATAGTTATTCACTCAATTGATTAGAGTTCAAATTACGGTAAATACCGGGACGGGACATTAATTCTTTGTGGGTTCCTTGATCGACTAATATCCCTCGATCGAGGACGAGAATCATATCTGCGTTCCGTACTGTAGAAAGACGGTGAGCAATAATCACCATTGTGCGATTCTGCCGAATTTTCTGGAGATTATTTTGTATGATCTGCTCTGATTCTGTATCGAGGTGGGAAGTGGCTTCATCGAGGATTAAAAGCCGCGGTTCTCCCATCAACGATCGAGCGATGGCGATCCGTTGTCTCTGTCCCCCGGAAAGTAGCCCTCCACCCTCGCCGATTTGAGTTTCATAACCCATTGGAAGCGATTGGATAAAGTCATGAATTCCCGCTAATTTTGCCGCCTCGATAACCGATTCTAGGGGGCGATCGGGATGACCTAAACTGATATTTTCCCGAATCGTAGAACCGAACAAAAATGTATCTTGATCGACGACTCCCACCTGTTGCCGTAGGGAACTGAGGGCGATTGTACTCAGATCGTAACCGTCGATCGAGATTTTACCGTCGGTGGGAGGATAGAGGCCGATCAGTAATTTCGAGATCGTGGTTTTTCCCGAACCGCTCCGACCGACGAGGGCAACGGTTTGACCGGGTAAAATCTCAAAACTCAGGTTTTCTAAAATATTGCGATCGCTGTCAGTATGATAGCGAAAGGTGACATTTTCAAAGCGAATATGTCCCTGTAATTCCGGGAGAAACTGCCGAGAAAGTTCCTCTAAATTCTCCTCCGGCTTTGCGTCTAGTACATCGTTAATGCGCTCGACGGCGATATTGACTTCTTGAAATTGCGTCCAGAGAACGGTTAAGCGTTGAAAAGGCGCGATGATCTGGGCAAAAAGCATATTAAAGGCGATTAATTGTCCAATCGATAATTGATTTTGAATCACCAGATAGGCACCGAAACAGAGTAACCCCGTTGTCGCGAAAGATTCGATGAGATTACTGACGATTTGGAGATTATTGCCGATGAGCTGCCCGGAGAAATTTTTCTTGACCTCCACCGAGAAAAGGTCTTCCCAGTGCCAACGGGTCGATCGCTCTGTCGCGGTAGATTTGACGGTACGAATACCGGTTAAAATCTCGATCAGGTAACTGCTTTCTTTAGCGATCGCCTGAAAAATATCCCGGGATATTCGTTGGAGAAAAGGGGTAGAAATTAACGCCAGCAGAAAGAACGGTGGCACGATCACTAAACTGATTAGGGCTAATTGCCAGCTATAGCGGAACATCACCGCTACATACACGAAAACCGTTAATAAGTCAAGTAAAATCGAGAGAGCTTCCCCAGAGAGAAAACGCTGGATCTTGCGATTTTCCCCGACGCGCGAGATAATATCCCCCACATAGCGGGACTCGAAGTAACCGAGGGGCAGGCTGAGGGTATGGCGGATAAAACCGGTGATTAATGCCGTATCGATGCGATTAGCGGTGTGATCGAGAAGATACGCTCGTAAACCAGTAATTGCCACCCGAAAAACCCCGAAAATTAGCGCACCGATACCCATCGCCCAAAGGGTGGTTAACGAACCCTGCACGATCACTCGATCGAGGATTAACTGGGTGAAAATCGGCGTAATTAAGCCGAATATCTGGATAAAAAGCGAGGCGACGAAAATTTCCAGCAGCACGAACCAATGGGGTTCCAGTAAGCGATAAAACTGCCAGAGAGAGGTTTTATCCTCTTTCGTGTCCCGGAATTTCTGGTTCGGTTGGAGCAGCAGGGTGAATCCCGTCCATTTACTGGCGAATTCGGCACGACTTAGGGTTAATTGCCCGATCGCTGGATCGCCAATAATCACCTGTTTGGGGGTAATTTTCCAGATAACAACGAAGTGTTTGCCTTCCCAGTGAGCGATCGCCGGTAGGGGTTGTTTAACTAATCCCTCTAGAGTCGCTTTTACCGGACGGGTGGAGAGGCCGATATTTTCCGCTGCCGTGATCAGTCCCTTCAGGGATGCTCCGTCGCGGTTGACGTTGGCCATTTCCCGCAAACGGTTGACGCTGATTCTTTTGCCCCAATAACGGGCGATCATGACTAAACCGGCCGCCCCGCAATCGGAGGCGGACTGTTGCTCGAAGAAGGGATAACGGCGGAGGGATTGCCCGATCCAGTGACCTAACCGCTGCGCCGGAGAGGGGAAATAGGCTCGATCGCTTTTTTTGTCCGTTTCTTCTGTCTTCGTCCCAAGAACTTGCTCAATTTCCCGCGCCCGTTGCAGTAATGTTTTTTTCAGGGCGGGGTGTTTTTTCAGGATCGGCCTCAGCGCGGACTCGGGGATAAGAAGTAGTTCCGCCTTCGCCGAGACTCGAACCGAGTAGGGCAGAAAACCCGATCGGGGAAAGAGGGAGAATTCTCCGAAAAATTCCTCGGTTTTGAGCGCTATCATCTCTTTTTGCTGCGAGTTCGCTATACGAACTTTGCCGCGAACGACTAGGTATAATCCGGGCTGTAGGGACAAGGTACCCGCTTCGGGAGAGAGGGCGATCGCCGTTTTCTGGAGACTCCGCCACTGGGTTTCGGACAGGAATTCCGGCCACGGATTGACGAGGCTGTGAGTATCGAGCATAGTTGTTTTAAGCTTTGGCTGAAGGAGAAAGATCGACGATGCGGAGCGGCTGTAGCTGTTTGCGGAGGCGATTGATGTGGGTGGGGGTGAGTGCAACCCCGAATTCTTTCTCTAGATGCTGCGCTAACCAAACTCCCGACCATCGCTTAAAGGAATAGCCGAAATCCCGGGGGGATTTACTAACCAGTTCCTTCAGGCGATCGAGGTAAGATTGATCAACTTTCGACGGGCGACCGCGGCGGTATTTCTGCCAGCGATCGATCTTGCCACTCTCAGCGATCAGTATCCATTTACTAGCGGTGGCGGCAGTACAATCGAGAAGCTTACGGATATCGGCCTGGGATTTGCCCTCGTCAGCGAAAAGAATGATTTGAATCCGTTTGCGATCAACATCAGAGATATTCGGTTCTGTTAAGATTTCGAGAAGTTGCTGACGTTCGGATGAGGATAGATATTTACCGGTGCTTGATGACATTGAGATAGCCTTTGCAACTATAAGTAAAAGCAGACAGCAGCATAGAGGAACGTTGAGGCAAGAAAGTTGTAAGTAGGGAGGCACAATTATTTGTAGGATGGGTTAGCGCACTTCGTAACCCATGCGGGCGTTGGGTTTCATGCTTCAACCCAACCTACGTTCATCTTATAGCGTTTCCTGTTGACAAGAGGTACATTCTCAATCCTGAAAAGCTTAATCAGCAAAGGTTAAAGTGTGCCACACAGATGTGAGAACCGTTATATATTTAATTCCACCCACCTACTTATTACTAGGTTGTACAATGGGCTGACTTCCCCGGGTGACGATCTCTTTCGCTGTCCTTAAATTATTATTTCGGCTGCAAAAGTGAACATTACGGAGTCTATTAAATTCTTTTTCTCTCGCCCGATCAAACCTCTCTAACACCTAACCCCCATCTCCCCATCTCCCTATCTCCCCACTAGCCACTGATAACTGATCACTGATTGCTGATCACTGATTGCTGACTACTCAAAATCGTTATGACTATGATATAGTTGTTAAGGAATGTAAAAATAGTTGCATTTTCCCAGAAACTAGATTAAGGAGATTAAGAGTATGACCGCCGAAGGTTGCTTAAGAGTCGGACAAGCAGCGCCGGATTTCAGCGCCACCGCCGTTTTCGATCAAGAGTTCAAAACCATCAAATTATCGGATTATCGGGGTAAATACGTCGTTTTATTCTTCTATCCCCTCGATTTTACCTTTGTTTGCCCCACGGAAATTACCGCTTTCAGCGATCGAGTTAGCGAATTTGGCAGTATCAACACCGAGATTTTAGGGGTGTCCGTCGATAGCGAATTTGCTCACCTGGCATGGATTCAAACCGAGAGAAAATCCGGCGGTGTCGGTGATGTGGCCTATCCGTTGGTGTCGGATCTAAAAAAAGAAATCAGCACCGCTTACAATGTTCTTGACCCAGATGCAGGGGTGTCCCTGCGTGGTCTCTTTATCATCGATAAAGAAGGTGTTATCCAACACGCTACTATTAATAATCTTTCCTTTGGTCGCAGTGTCGATGAAACCCTCCGCACTCTGAAAGCGATTCAATACGTCCAATCCCACCCGGATGAAGTTTGTCCCGCCGGTTGGCAAGAAGGGGATGCTACCATGGTTCCCGACCCTGTGAAGTCGAAAGTTTACTTCGCAGCAGTTTAGTTAAAGGTCGTCAGCAGTCCCTCAGCTATAGATGGGGGGAGACTTTTAAGGGGGGTGAAATAATTCACCCCTCAACTTGATCGGAAAATTTTCTGGAAAATTGGCCCCATTAGCCATGATCTCATCTAGAATACTGGCCAGCAAGTCTAGAAAGAGTCACGGCAATCTATGACTACCAGTAATTATGATTCCGAGTTGACAGTTTTGGGATTACCCGCAGCCAAAGGTAGATGGTTATTAATACCTCTAGGAATGGGCGTTTTACTCTGTTTAGGGACGGTGTACTCTTGGAGTATCTTTAGAAAACCCCTAGAAACAGAATTAAATCTCAGCGCCACGGAAAGCCTATTACCCTACACTGTGGCTCTAGTATTTTATGCCGCTTCTATGCCGATTGCCGGTTTTTATATTCCCCGGGTAGGTACTCGCAGGATGACCGCTATCGGCGGAATTATCGTCGGTTTAGGCTATATTCTCGCTAGTTTTGCCGCTCAGATCCAGACAATTATTCTTACCTACGGAGTCATTGCCGGCACGGGAGTCGGCATCGCTTACGGTGTTCCCATGGCAGTGGTGGCGCGCTGGTTTCCCGACAAAAAAGGTTTAGCGGTGGGTTTAACCATCATCGGATTTGGCCTTTCTCCCCTGATTACCGCACCTCTAGCCAATCGATTGATCAATGAATATAGCGTTAGACCAAGTTTAAGATTTTTGGGGATTATCTTTACAATAATTATTGTGATTATTGCGATCACAATGAAATTACCCCCCCAGGACTGGCAACCTCCCGCAAATTTAGCTAATCGAAAATCCGACTTTCAGGCCAATTATCCGGTGAATATGCTGAAAAGTCGCTCATTTTATGGACTATGGCTTTGCTATGCCATTGGTGCTTTAATTGGCTTGAGTGCTATCGGTATTTCTAGTCCTGTCGCTGAGGAAATTATCCAGATCGAGCCGGGGTTAGCCGCTAGTAGTGTTGCGCTATTTGCCTTGTTTAATGGTATTAGTCGTCCTTTGTTCGGTTGGTTAAGCGATCGCTGGAAACCCCATTATTTAGCGATCGGAGCCTATACACTCATTTTGATCGGTTGCCTGCTGATGGTCAAGGCCGAAAAAGGGGCGGTTACTAGCTATCTAGTGGCTTTTTGTCTATTTTGGTTCTGTTTAGGGGGATGGTTAGCCCTAGCTCCCGCTACCACTCTCCACTTCTTCAATCCTGACCACTACGCCCAAAATTACGGTATTGTTTTTACTGCCTACGGTGTCGGTGCTTTGATCGGAACTTTAGTAACTGGTAGAATTCGCGATTGGTTCGGTACTTACACTTATGCTTTTTATGCTATGGCTGTATTGGCAATACTGGGCATTTTTCTCGCTAGTGCCTTACTGAAAAGAGAGCGATCGCATTTATCAAATCCTAGCTAAGGGAGTTAATCTTAGCCTAGAGTAGATACTGCTGGCATTTTATGGCTTAAAAGACTCGAAAGAGGTCATATTAGACTGTATAAGTCTTTTAATCGCTCTTTTTCTGGTTGATTGTCGATCTTGAATCAAATCTCGGTTTTCCTCGAAGAAAGAAATTAACTGATTATCAGGGATTTCTTGGAATTCGCCAGTTTTCATTGACATCCTCGCCGCCGTAAAACGGACGGCGATTCCTCACCACGCCACTTTTTTAGGGTGGTCGCGTCAACGGGGTTGACGCAGATAGCGAAAAACGCTTAATTGCTTAAGTCTGAC
>NZ_SFBY01000204.1:0-14094 GCF_007095505.1 Microcystis sp. M_QC_C_20170808_M3Col | reverse complement strand
GTGTCAGACTTAAGCAATTAAGCGTTTTTCGGTGAAGCGTCAACCCCGTTCAGCGACCACCCTAAAAAAGTGGCGTGGTGAGGAATCGCCGTCCGTTTTACGGCGGCGAGGATGTCAATACTGAAAGCTAATGGCTGACGACTGACAGCCGTGATCGAGACACCGGCAAAAAATCCCTGTTTTTAACTTCCGTCCGATTATCCCTGGGGAAAATTATGTATTAGAATAGATGAAAGTTAACAAAATTTAAAATATGTTAGTTCCGATTCTCATCTTTGACCTCGGTCTTGTGGCTTGGTCATTGCATCTGATGCAGCAAGCGTTCGACAAGCAAGAGTTTTCCTTGATGCTGGCAGGAACCTTAGTGGCAGCAGCGGCAGCGGCTATGTTAGTAGTTTATTTCCTCATGGGTCACTGTTTAACCTATTTAACCCAAATTCCGGCTCCTGTCTAAATGGGGGCGATTGTTTCACCCTTGTCTTATCAGCGATCGCCTTTGGAGTGACAAATTTTTTTTCTCGTCACCCCTTGACAAAATAATTCTATTTAAGCTATATTCAAAAATGGTCTTCAAGGGGTTATAGCTCAGTTGGTAGAGCACCTCAATGGCATTGAGGGGGTCAGCGGTTCGAATCCGCTTAGCTCCATACAGTTAAGATAAGGGTTTCAGGGTTACTGGAGGCCAGAAAAGTAACGAGGAGATGCTAGATTGAAAGAGGATTTCTGGTTAGAAAAGTCTCTTTTTACCTCGATACTCTCTCAGAAAAAAATTAATTATATGATAGAGCTTTTTAAGCAACTACCTCGTTGGTTGCGGCTAAGTCTAGTTTTTCCGCTCTTATTTCTCAATGGTTGGTTATTATTCCAATTATTTAGCGACCTAGAACCCTTAGTCAGTATTTTTGTCACTGCTAGTTTACTAGCTTTTGTCTTAGATGTTCCCATCAAACTGCTGCAAAGACGCGGGGTTAATCGCAGTGGTTCGATCGCTATTGTCTTTTTAATTGCCCTATTAATTTTGATTGTTTTAGGTTTAATTTTAATTCCCCAGATTGTCGAACAATTAAGCAGTTTAATCAATAGTTTGCCCCAGTGGATCGAGTCGGGAACCGAACAGATACAAAATTTAGAAAAGTGGGATAAAACTCAGAAATATGCGATTTATATCGAGCAATCAATCACCCAGTTATCGGAACGACTAACCAATGTTTTACAAACTCTTAGCACTCAATTACTGAGCTTTGTACTGGGAACTATCAACAGTATCTTAAACATTCTATTTGTTCTGGTTCTAACTGTCTTTCTTGTTCTCTATGGCGAACAAATTTGGGAGGGAATTTTTAGCTGGATTCCGTCCCCATGGAATTTCAAATTAAGAACGATTATTCGTCAAACTTTTGAGACCTATTTTGCCGGTCAAACCATTTTAGCGGGAATTCTCAGCCTTGCTCAAATTTTTGTTTTTGTGATTCTCAAGGTCGATTATGCCCTATTATTCGGGGTGGCGATCGGTCTAACTACATTAATTCCTTTTGCCAGTGCCTTTACCATTATTGGCATTAGTACCCTACTGATGTTTCAAGATTTTTGGTTAGGGTTAAAAGTTTTGACCCTGACCATTATTGTGGGTCAAATTAATGATAATGTCATCGCCCCGCGGTTAATGGGAGGTATGATCGGACTTAATCCCGTCTGGATTATTTTATCTCTTTTTATCGGGGGCAAAGTGGCAGGAATTCTCGGTTTATTGATAGCAGTTCCCATCGCTAGTGTCCTGAAAAGTACCATCGATATCATCCGCTCGCAGCAGCGGGAAAAAGAACCGGTAGTTCTCCTAGAAGAAACGGTGAAAAATTCCTCAGAGGAGGGCAAATAATCCTAAATCCTGTTTTTTCAGTGATCAGTGAACAGTAAACAGTGAATTGAAAACTCACATCTGGTAACTGATTACTGAATACTGAATACTGACTTCTGACTCCTGTTATGAGCGGCTAATTTCTTCGAGAATAGCCATCGCTTCTGTCACCCTATCCCTAGGGATAAATAAATGATCGTGATAATAACCGGAAATGACATTGACGCTAATTGCCGCTTCGGCCAGTTTCTCGCTAATTGCCGCTAAAAATCCCACCGCTGCTAAACTGGAATGCACAGAAAGAGTAATTTGTCTATAAATATATTTGTACTGTAAGCCCGTGCGATCGGCTTGCTGACGGGGAATAATCACCGTTATGCCTTCCTCTTCCTGAAATTGGCAGATAGGGGTTAATTGTAGCTGTTCTAGTCCTGTTGCTGTTAGGGAAGAAAAAACGAATTCTTCGGTATTTAGGACTGGTTTCAGGGATTGGAGCAGAATATCGAGATTAGTTTCGCCTTCCTTTGGTTTTTCTGGCGATTTTTTCGCCGCATCCAGACAATGATTGGCAGCAGCGTCAGCCAAACTATTTTTAGCTCGTTCAATCCAGCACCAGCTAATGCGATCGAATCGGGCAACTAATTGACAAGCACGCTGATAAAAGGGACGTAAACTATCGCTTTTTACCTTCCAGTCTCCCTTAACTTGATTGATGACTAATTGACTGTCTCCGCGAATTTCTAGGCTTTTTAAGCCTAATTCTTGGGCTTTTTCCAATCCAATAATCAATCCCGTGTATTCAGCCTCGTTATTAGTGGCTCTCTCCATATATCTAGTCGTGGTCAAGGAATTACCCTCGGCTAAAACTATTACCGCTGCACCGGCTGCTCTCCCCGGATTGCCGCGAGAACCACCATCAAAATAGAGAATTGCGGAATTATCGTTTTTTTGAGCTTTTTTATCCATAATTTTCCTCAATAAATCTTGTTATCTCCATTTTTATCCCTTTGACAATTCTAGGCGGTAGCGATTCCGGGATCGGCAAAGCGCACCAGCCAACAATAGCAAGATTTTAGCCGATCGCCGCTACTAGGTAACTTTTTTTCTTCAGGTTATTGATAATTATTTGCAGTTGTCGGCTATACTGAGAACATCAGCCTAGAGTTATATTAATAATATTTCTCAATTAAAAGCCCCATGAGTATAGACAAATTGCCATCGGAAGGAGAGAAAATCTTCCCTCTTAGTGCTTGGGAGCGCTGGCAGCTCTACCACCGGCTGCAGGTCCTAGACATTGAATGTAAATGCTTGCTCCATAAGCCTTTACAGGTTTGCATCGCTGGACCGGCTCAACTTTTACAGCTGTGGACTGTCCTGCGGCAGCTAGAGACTTGCCGAGGCTCTTTAATCGGTTGGCTGGAACCCTGTTGGCAGGCCTAATCCTTGAGAAAAATTAGCAATCTGAGCCTAAAAAGTGAGAAAGTATGTCAAAATCTACAACTACCATGGTTCCCTTTCAAGTGGTCGGTCAATTCCTCGGTTTTGTCCTCAAGGACGGATATAAGGTAAAATACCTGAGAATCAGTGTTGATAAACGAGAATATTGGTTTAAGCCCGAAAAAACACTGCGAGACCACATATCTCTCAATATTGCTCTCCACTCATGGCTAAAAGTGACGGGAGAAAGTAGTCTTTGTTCAAAGACGGGAAAATTAAAACTTAGGGTACTAGGGATCGAGCATTTATCCGGCGAAAAAACCCCAGAAGTGGCCCCGGCAAAAGCGAAAAAAGCCACCGTCTTAATCTGTCAGAAGTCCGATTGTTGGAAAAATGGCGGTGCGAGAGTCTGCCAAAGGTTAGAGAGTGATTTAGAGGAAAAAGGACTGGGAGAAGCGGTGAATATTAAATTAACCGGCTGTTTAAAACAGTGCAAAAAAGGGCCGAATCTGGTGGTTATGCCCGATAAAAAGCATTATAATCAGGTAGCTCCCCAAGATGTCCCCTCCCTGATCGAGCGGCATTTTGCCACTGCCAAGCAAGAGAATAGCCTATCAGTTTAACTGGCAATTTAATTGGCGATCGCTCTTGACAAGCGATCTTTTTTGTGCATAAAAGAGACGAAAGGGATAAAAAAAGTCAATTCTTGCTGCCGATAATTTATGAGAGCTGCCACTGCCAGATTGGTCTAGTGGCAAAAATCGCTAATTTTATGCAAATTAGATGAGCTTACCCTGCTATCCTTTTTTGTGTTGACAATCTCATGTAAAATGATACAAATCTATCCCATGTCTCTTGAGAGATTCGGCTTAATCTCTTGCCTAGGTTCTGTTGCACTTTTGGTCGGCATTTCAAAATTAAGACATAAATATTTCTTTTAAGTCTTGCAAAAAAGTGATATTCTTTCTAAGAACCAAATAAAAAAATAATGATAGCGTTTATTGGAGGTAGAATGGTCTTTGCACTTAATTCATCTAATGTTTTTAGTTATCTTTCTGAGCAAAACTTACTCAACACAGGACAAAAGTATTTAGAAAAGGTTGAGTTAATTGAAGCTAAGAATTTTAATTTATTAGTAACGTTTTCTGATCAGTCTAAGCTCTTGGTTAAACAGGAACGTTATCAGAAACAAGGAAAAGTGATCGGAGAATTTTTTGGGGAATGGAAAAGCCGGGAGTTTTTGCGGCAACTTCCTGAATTTTGTCTACTTAAAAACTATGTGAATAGAGTCATTCATTTTGATCCAGATAACTCAATTTTAGTCTTTCATTATCTAGAGGATTATCAGGATCTCACAAATCTTTATCAGACTTCTAATTTTCCAATCAAGATTGCAAAAGACATTGGCTATTTTTCTGCTTTTCTTCATCGAGAAACTTTCCAAAATGAAGCATATAAAAACTTTTGGACAGCAGATAAAAACCCACTTTCACCAGAACCTTTGAAGTTCTTAATTGAAGGGTTAGAAAGAATTACTCCTGAGATCTTTAGTGTCGTTCCTGCTGATGGTTTGAAGTTTTTTCTTCTCTATCAGAAATACGATAGCTTAGGACAAGCTATATCAGAATTAAAACAAGCTTTTCAACCCTCTTGTTTAACCCATAGTGATTTAAAAATCAACAATATTTTACTGTCTAAAAATTGGCAAAATCTTGATCAAAAATTGCTGTGTGTTATTGATTGGGAAAGAGCGAGTTGGGGAGATCCAGCTTTTGATTTAGGGATGCTCATTAGCAGTTATTTACAACTTTGGTTAAATAGTTTAGTGATTAGTCGCACTCTAAGTATTGAAACTTCTCTCAAATTAGCGACAATTCCCCTAGAAAACATTCAACCTTCCCTAAAGAGTTTAATACAAAATTACCTAGAAATTTTTCCAGAAATTTTAGAAATTCGCCCTGATTTTATTGAAAGAGTAATTCAGTTTGCTGGTTTAGGATTAATCCAACAAATTCAAGCAATGATTCAGTATCACAAAGTCTTTGGTAATTTAGGAATTGCTATGCTACAGGTCGCTAAAACCTTATTATGTCGTCCTCAAGCTTCAATAACTACTGTTTTTGGTGCTAACATCGTATTTTAATTGTATTCAATGAGGATAAAAATGATGAATGTTTTCCCCGTTAATCCCCAATTACTCGAACTTCTTAAAGAAATTGCTACCACTGTAGAAATTCAAGCAGATTTTTGTATTTCTCATCCTAATTATCAGCCTTGGCAATTACCGATAGAAGCGCGAGAGAAATTTCAAAATCTACCTTTAGAGTTGCAGAAAAAGTATCTTAGTTTACAACTTCAAGGGTTTCTTTATGGGGTTTATTACAATGGTTCTTTACGAAAAATTTTATCTCTGGATAATTCAAGTAATTCTTCTTCATTAGATTTAGAAAATGACACGGTTTTAGGGATAGATACATCCTTCATGGAAGAATTACATAATAACAATTTTGGCGAGGGATATTTTGACGATGGTTGGTTAGTTTTACGCTACGAAGAAGATGGAATGATAGTGGTGAGTAAAGGAGGTTTAAGACTTCATGTTGAGCCAGCAAAACATTTTAAAACTTCTCAATCTATCCCCAATATAGGAGAAACTGTCGCTATCCGAATGCCGAAAAATTTGTTGCAAAAGGGGTTTTATTTAGCGGCGAGTAATGTTGAACCTAACCCTAAAAGTAAGTTAGTTAGAGTTTATTTTAATATTACTCATGAAGGAGCGATATCTTGCATGGCTAGTCTAACTAAACAACTCAATCAGTTGCCTGTCTTTTTTCATTTTAAGGTGTTATACAATCCTGATGATTATCATCGTTATGATGCAGGAGTCTTGTACCTAGAAAAGGAAAATTATGCAAAAATTAAACCGATTTTGTCTCAGATATATCAGGAGAATAAATCCTATTTTAAGCCAGAAATTCCCTTATTTACTAAGTTTTTAGCGTCAGGTTTAGGGTTAGGAGAAGAACCAGAGCAAAAGTTAAGTGAGCAAGATAGTTTTGGCACAAATCGCTGTCAAATAGTCGCTAATGGATTGTTAGAAGCTCATGAACGAGGGGATAGTTCAGTAAGGGAGCGATTGGAAGCTATTATTGAGCAATTTTCCACGTTAAGAATTAACTTAGAGCATCCTTATTTAAATCAAGGCTCTGAAGATATTTATGACTTGTTTTAATCCTAACAAATACTAGGGGAGATTCGAGTCCAGTGATCACTCCCCGACAAATGGAAAAAGGCATTAATTCAGAGATGATGAACAGGTAAACAAAGGTGCTTGCAATATCATTTTTGTTTTTTTGTCTGTTCTGGTAGGTACAAAACTTCCTGTCAGGAATCTCGAAAAAATGCCTAAAATCCCTAATGAAAAGGCTTTTCAGCGATTGTCAGCCTGAAAAGCAATCTTAGAGGTCAAAACTATAGTAAATTTGTTGACCTTCCTAGAGCCTCACATTGTTCCAAGTAAGCATTATTATGCTGCTTAAACCTCATCTATTTTCAAAACTAGAGTTTTTAGCCGCTCTAACCCCCAAACTTTGGGTTTTCCTCTTCTATGACCGTTTTTTCTAATATTATTAGAGTCAGATTGTGGACAGTTCATCTTGATTTGTTCCTGAGGGCGATCGCCGACTAAAATTTTTCTTCCCCATTCTGCATCATCCCGCAAGGATGCAACGCCGATTTTAATTTAGACGAGAGATAGAACTCTTCTCAAAAAAAAAAGACATAATTGATGCACTTATGAGAAAAAAGAAAAGAAGATTAAGAGCATTTTCAGTAAAAAACCCAAGTTTTGAAGATTATCTTTAAGCCGTCTCTCCGCAAAAACAAGGAGAAGTTAAGAGTTTTTTGATCTATCTAGATGTGATTGTACTGAACTTAACTACACCTATTAGGTCTTTTTTATAAGTTAAAACCTCTTGCATTTTTAAAATGAATAAGGGACTATGGTAATTAGGTAATTAACCGAAGTTAATTGTCTTTTTACTCACACAAGGAGTCAAAACCATGGCTAAAATTGTTGTTTCCGATCTTCGTCCTGCTGGTGCTGATTTATTCACTGATTCTGAAAGTTTCCTTTATGATCTAACTGATGACGAGCAGATGATTCAAGGTGGTGGTGGATTCTGCATAGGTTGGTCATTCTTGAAAGTTTGGTGGTAATAAGCATTTAGCTATTGAAAAACTGCCTTGTAAAGATTTAAAAAGTTCAAGGCAGTTGATTTATTATATATACTATAAATAAGTTATTATGTCTTTTGGCTAATCCTCTTAATTCTATAGCAATCGTAACTGAGTTGTAATATCTGGAGCTAGTCATAATAAGGCTTGCAAGCTTGTATCTTCTCACAAATGACTTCAGATTGCTATATACTGAATAAATCTTTTTTTTCACGACTTATTTAGAAACGCCATATCTATACTTGTCTGATTTTTCTGTTGCTGAATCCATTGGTCAAACATTTCTGACAAAATTTGACGACCTATTTCTTCATTTAATTGAGGCTGTATAATTTCCTCTACCAGAATTAAATGAACCCCTTTTGATGTGATAATTGGTTTGAGTAACTGAGGTGGATTGGAAGCAAAAACAGCGGAAGATATTTCAGGTTTTAAATTTTGGCGAGTGAGTCGCCCGCAGTATCCTCCTTTACGGCGTAATTCTTGATCTTGTATATATTGATGAGCTACATCATAGAAACTTATTTCTCCCTCTTGGATCGAAAAGAAGAGTTCCATCGCTAAATCCTCATCTTCAAAAATCACCTCATATAAGATTACCTCTATATATTTAAGTTGATTTTCCATAAAATAAGAATTTAGTTTGCCAGAAAAAAGATGAGCTTGTAGCTTAGCAGAGATAAGCTCTTGATAAAGCATATTTTCAAAATCTTCTAAAGATAACCCTTGTTTTTTTAACCAGTTATAGGTATTATCTACAGTCTGTAATTGATTGGCTAATCTGAATTTATCGGCAACTTTTTGAAGTTCTTGTTCATCTATTTGAAGTCCAATTTCATCCGCAGCATTTTTCAGAATTTTCTGCTTAGTTACTTCTTCAATAATTTCTGGTATTTTGCCAGACAGCTTAACTTGCTGAAGAATATCTTCATTAGTAATAGTAATTGTTTTTGACATGGCATTTACCTCGTTCAATCCTGTGAATAGTTATTT
Organism: Microcystis sp. M_QC_C_20170808_M3Col; assembly: GCF_007095505.1. Lineage (NCBI taxonomy): Bacteria > Bacillati > Cyanobacteriota > Cyanophyceae > Chroococcales > Microcystaceae > Microcystis > Microcystis sp. M_QC_C_20170808_M3Col. The sequence continues at coordinate 5,573 of NZ_SFBY01000204.1, read as the reverse complement.
AACAATAATTACGTTAAAATTTAAAACACTAGCGGGTTACTTGACAGAAAAATTCTTACAATTTAAACCCTCCTTTTTGTAACTTCTTAAACGGATCTAAAACAAAATCAATAATGCGTCGTTGTCGCACAATAACCTCTGCCGTTGCCGTATCCCCCGGACGTAGAGGAATACATTGATCCGCACTGGGCATACAGGTTTGAGTAAGGGTTACTTCTACCCGATAGACTTCGATTTTACCATTAGGGGTATCGATTTGAGAAGTGGTGGGCGAAATTTTTGATAACTTCCCTTCTAATAAACCATAATCTTGAAAAGGATAGGCATCAAATTTCAGTTTTACGGGTAAACCCTCTTGTAGTGAGCCACTTTCCGTCGTCGGCATTTGGGCGCGTAGGATTAAAGGAGATTTTCCTGAAGCAATTTCAGCAATACGAGTCCCTGGCTGTACGACAGCGCCCGCTTTTTGAATCGGTAATTGAAAGACAATACCACTCACAGGAGCTTTTAAAGTGCGTTGAGACAGTTGAAAATTTAAAGAGTTAATTTGACCTTTGGTTTGCTCAATTTCAGCTTTAAGAGAGGTAACATCCGTCTCGATATTCTTTAATTGTTCTTCAATTTTTAATAGGGCTAGTTCGTTAGAGTGAACTAAAGTTTGTAAGCTTCTTTTTTGTTCACTTAAGCGTAATTTTGCCTGTTCAATATCCGATTGTGATTGCTTAACAGACTTTTGATAACTACTTTTTTGTTCAGCAATACGCAGCCGTGCTTGTTGAATATCCGCTTTACTTTGTTCATAAATTTTTTGTTTTTCCTGTGCTTCATCTTTCTTTTGAACGACTTGAATTTCCGAAGCAATTCCCTCTTGCCACGCATTTTGATAGCGTTCAATCTCTCTTTGAGCATTAGTTAATTGAATTTTCGCTATTTCATAGGAGGTTTGGAAGTTTTTCCAACTCACCTCTGCTTGTCTCAGTTGGGCATTTTTCTCTGATTCTATCAAACTGTAAGTATTTTTAAGGCTTTCTAAACTTTGCTGTGCTTGGTCAATTTGAGATTGTTTTTCAAGTTCTCCTGCTTGATTTTGCTGTTTTTGGGTTGAGAGAGAAAAAATTAATTGATTTTTTAATAAATTGAGTTGATTTAGGCGATTTAACTGCCCTTCTAATTTATCTTGAGCTTGGATTAAATCACTTTTCACAAGGTCTGATTCTAAAACAATTAATACTTGTCCAGCTTTAACTGATTCACCCTCTTTGACCTCAATTTTAGATACCGTTCCTGTCACCGCAGAATCAAGTTTTATCGTTTCTTCTTGAGGTTCAATTCTTCCTGGTGCTGTTCCAGTTTCATCCACTTTAGAAAGAATTGCCCAAGGTAAACCAATCGCTACAAAAAGAAAGATAAAATAGAGTAATCCTCTTGTCCATGCTCGGGGTAAAGTATCTAACAATTCTTTGGTAGCATAAGACCAATCTTGAGAGGGTTGTGATTCGGGGGTCGATTCGATAATAATATAGTCCTCTTGATTTTTTTCTTGAGAATTTTGAGAATCAACTTTTCCATTAACATTGACATGATCTGGCATAAGAACTCCAATTAGTTAAAGTAAATAGGACAAAGTAATAATTAAAGGGGATTAAGCAACATCTAATTGTTGATGATTGAGATAATAATAATGACCTCGTTTAGCCATTAATTCTTCATGGGTTCCCTGTTCAATAAGAATGCCTTTATCTAGCACTAAAATTAAATCAGCATTACGCACAGTTGAAAGACGATGAGCAATAACTAGGGTTGTTCTTCCTTGTAAAATTTGATTTAAGTTATTCTGAATAATTCGCTCAGATTCAGCATCAAGATGAGAAGTCGCCTCATCTAAAACTAAGAGTTTAGGATTCCCTAATAAGGCTCTAGCAATGGCTAATCTTTGGCGTTGTCCTCCCGATAACATTCCGCCTCCTTCTCCAATTTGTGTTTCATATCCCATCGGTAATTTTTTAATAAATTCATCCGCACCTGCGAGTCGTGCCGCTGACATTACTTCTTCTAATTTTGCCCCCGGATGTCCTAAACTAATATTTTCTCGAATTGTTCCCCCAAATAAGAAAGTATCTTGGTCAACGACACCAATTTGATGACGCAGAGAACGAAGGGAGAGGGTAGTAATATCTTGTCCATCAATGAACACTTTTCCATCCGTAGGAGGATATAATCCTAAGACTAATTTAGAAATGGTTGTTTTTCCTGAACCGCTACGTCCAACTAAAGCAATCATTTGACCTGATTTGATATCAAAACTCAAATTTTCTAAAACATTAATATCACTTTCAGGATGATAACGAAAAGTGACTTGTTGAAAGCAAATATCGCCCTTAATGGGGGGTAAGGTTTGGCGAACTTGATGATGTAAATCTTCTTCGGGTTCAGCTTCTAAAACATCATTAATTCGTTCCACTGCAATGACCACTTCTTGAACTTGATTCCAGAGAATTGTTAAGCGTTGAAAAGGAGTAATCACATTAGCTAGGAGCATATTAAAAGCCACTAATTGACCAATAGTTAACTGATCTTTTATCACCAAAGATGCTCCAAACCAAAGCATTGCAGTGGTCATCAAGGATTCAATTAAGTTACTAAAAATCTGCAAGCGATTACTGATAACTTGCCCTGAAAAACTCTTGGTAATTTCTTGCTGTAATAATTCTTCCCAATGCCAGCGCACAGTCTGCTCAACAGCCGTTGATTTAACGGTACGAATTCCTGATAATACCTCAATTAGATAACTACTCTCATTGGCAAAAGAATTAAAAATTTCTCGTGAAATACGCCGTAAAAATGGGGTAGCAATCAAAGCAAGTAGAAAGAATGGTGGCACAATTACTAAGACCAAAAGAGCCATTTTCCAACTGTACCAAAACATTAACCCAACATAGATAAATACCGTTAGGAGATCAAGTAAGATAGATAAAGCTTCTCCCGACAAAAACCGTTGAATTTTACGATTTTCCTGAACACGAGAAATAATATCTCCCACATAACGAGACTCGAAAAAACTTAAAGGTAGCCGTAAAGTATGACGAATAAACCCCACAATTAAAGCCAAATCCACTTTATTAGAGGTATGATCTAGCAAGTATTGGCGTAAGCCCATCATCATGACTTTAAAAATGCCAAAAATCAATAAACCTAACCCAACGGCAAAAAGCGTTAACTCAGAGCGTTGTACCACCACTCGATCTAAAATTAATTGAGTAAAAATAGGGGTAATCAGTCCAAAAATTTGAATCAATAATGAGGCGATAAAAACTTCAAATAAAACTAAGCTGTAAGGCTTCATCAATTCAAAAAATTGCCAAAAAGGAGTAACTGTTTCTTGAGTATTTTTTAAAAAAGCCGTTGGCTGTAATAATAGGGTATAACCTGTCCATTTTTCTCGAAATTCTCGGTAAGTGAGAGTCAATTGTCCGATAGCGGGATCGCCGATAATGACTTCTTTGCGGGTGATCTCATAAACAACAATATAGTGTTTTCCTTCCCAATGAGCGATCGCAGGTAAAGGTTGTTTAGCCAATTGGTCTAAACTAGCTTTGACAGGACGAGTAGAAAACCCGACACTTTCAGCGGCAGCGACTAAACCTCGTAGAGAAGCACCATTGCGATCAACATTAGCAATATCCCGTATTCGGTTAACACTGAACCGTTTACCCCAATAACGTGAGATCATAACTAAACACGCTGCACCACAGTCGGAAGCACTTTGTTGAGCAAAAAAGGGATAGCGACGGATAATACGCTGTAACCAATGTCCGATCCGAGAAGTGGGAGTCGGAAAATAGGCTTTTTGAATTTTTCGCCCTGGTTGGATTTCTTCGGCAACAACTGACCAATGATTCGTTATTTCTAGTTGAGACGATTCTAAGGATGGTAAATGCTCCGATTTAAGGAGTAAGGCATTGCGAGTTTGTGCTTGTTGCAACAGTCTTTCTCGAATGGAAGGATAAGCATTTAATAAGGAAAAAATGACTGTATATGGCAAAAAACAAAGCTTTAAATTTAAAGAAGCCCTAGCATCATAAGGCAGAAAATTTTCTTCAGGAAAGAGTGTCAATTCCCCAAAAAACTCTCCTGTGCCTAAAGTAGCGATTAATTCATCATCAGTATCTAAGAGTCTAACTTTACCCAAAATAATGATATAAATACCAGCCTTTGATGTAGAACTTTGCCAAAATTTACCGACTTTCGGCGTAATAGACTGAATTTGACTCAGACATTGCTGAAAATGGCTTTCAGAAAGGGTCTCACCAAAGATACGATTTAAAGTTAGTACAGACAGAGTAGGCTGAGATTGTTGGGCCATAGAATTCTCTCACTTGAAAATGCTTTGTCGAGAAATTAAGCAGGGAGTAGAAAAACACATTCAACTTTTCTGGCAGAAAGCTAAACCTATTTTTCTAGGTCTGTAGATGATAAATCCCTGATTATAATTCGACATTTATGGGTATTTTCAAGAGAATCATCCGGTCTTTCCGGATGATAACTCGTGGATAATCCCATTTTGTGCAGTAGTCGATTAATATGACGTTCATTGACTTCTATTCCCAATTCTCTAGCTAAATGCTGACTTAACCACTTGCCAGTCCATCTTCGAAAAGCATAACCGTAATCTTGAGGACTATGATTCACAAGTTCTTGTAATCGATCCAAATATTGATCGTTAATAGTTTTAGGGCGACCAATTGGAGAGTTCTGCCATTGGTGTGCCATTCCCGTCTTTGCCATCAATATCCAATGTCTGGCTGTCGCTGGACAACAGTTCAAGATTTGGCAGATTTCGCTTTGGGTTTTTCCTTCATCAGTCAACAACATGATTAAAATCCGTTGGCGATACTGTTCTGATAGTTCCTTTTGAAGAGTATTTTCAAGTGTTTTACGCTGAAACACCGTCAAATAACGATTGACTCCTTTGTTTGGCTCAGGATTAATCAGGTTATTCATGTTTCTATAAGTGTTGCTTATAAGTGTTACTTGTGGTGCAGAGAACTCCTGAAAGACTTGCTGTACAAGGAGTCCGATTGGATAGGGGATTGTCAGGAGAAGCAACTTGATGAGATGCTTAAGTTCCACCACTAAAAGACATCGCTATGTTAGCCCCTCTCCTTTATCTTCAACTGTTTGAGCAACTAAGTCAATGGATTAACAGTGCGAACGCACACATTTCTTAACATTTAAGACTCAGAAATATTCAGAGAACCGCCAATTCAGACTTGAATTGTCAAAGTCTTTAAAGTAGTTCAAGAAAGATTTAGATTAAATAAAAGTCGATATATAGCGTTTCCTGTTCACAAGAGGTACATTCTCAATCCTGAAAAGCTTAATCAACAAAGGTTAAAGTGTGCCTCGCAGATGCGAGAACCGCTATAAATCGGTTTTACTTACCGTTTGTGGTTTATTGACACTCCCCGCTCTAAAGAGACGGGGATTCTTGGTTCACAGAGATTACTTGCTTAGACAGAACTGCTTCTGAAAAAGTAGAGGTATTCTCTCCCCAAGCGTTTCTTGGATCTAGC
>NZ_SFBY01000203.1:0-2846 GCF_007095505.1 Microcystis sp. M_QC_C_20170808_M3Col | reverse complement strand
TGTTTGGCGAGAACTGCACAATATTTATTGAGAGAATATTTATCGATTTTGTCTTCTCTCTTGGCATCCATCCAAAGCCTTAATGCTTTGTTTCTGATGAATTGTACTGTACGAATAGCTTCATCAATGGCAGAACACTGACTTGGTTTGACGACTGCTTTCATTTCTAAAACAATCATTGTTTATCGACCTCAAACAACTTATTTTATATTAACCTGTATAGCACAAATTGTCAAGATTTTGTAAACACCGAAGCTCTTACATTGAGCCTGTCGAAATGTGTCGAAATGTCGTGCTTCGCTGTTTTATACTGGTCGGGGTTTCATCCCGTCAGTGAAACTGAGGGTCTTCACCCGACATTTAAGATAAAATTAACTTTTTGATCTTTCTCCCAATTTACCCTATGGTTAGCAGTGCTGCTCGTCCAAGACCTTCCTTAAAAACCCTCTGGCAAAAGATAGAATCTTCTCCCTTGCCAGAAACCGAGGAATCGATTATTTTAAGAATTCTGGTGCAAGCTTTAGTAATCGTCGGTATTATCGCCACCGATGTGGCTACTGATAGTTATACCGGTATTTGGGCGGTTCCTCTCAGTATTATCGGCGGAATCTGGAGTTGGCGACGCAGGAAAAAGCGCAATATCGGGGCAAAATTTTGTATAGCGATCGGAATGTTAGTGGTGTTGGCGCTATTCTTGGGTAATATCGTTGCGATGCAGGATAGTCGCATTGCCTTAACACAATTATTAATTCAACTGCAAATTCTCCATAGTTTTGACCTGCCCCGACGCAAAGATTTAGGGTATTCTATGGTAATCGGTTTAATTCTCTTGGGAGTCGCCGGGACAATCTCCCAAACCCTCGCTTTTGCGCCTTGGTTAATCCTCTTTCTGCTTTTATCCCTACCTACCCTAGTTTTAGACTATCGTTCTCGTTTAGGTTTAGATAATCTCAATCAGAGTCTCCCTTTCTTCTCAAAGAAACCCCCGCGTCTAGCCACAAAAAAATTATTTTCCCCGCAAAATTCTCCCCTTTCTCCCAAACGTTTCGGGATTTTCTTTCTGACAATTCTCCTCTTGGGATTGACAATTTTTGCCCTGATGCCGCGTTTTCCGGGTTATCAAATTCAATCTTTTCCCGTCAATAGTCCCGAAGGTATGGAAAATCAGGATTTTGAACAGGGAGACAGACAAATCGTTAACCCCGGCTATGTGCGCGAGGGTGAAACGGGGAATGGAGGCGTAAATGGCGGTAATAGCCCCACCACAGGGTCAGGACAGCTAGATTCCACCTTTTATTACGGTTTTAACCCCCAAATCAACCAAAATTTGCGGGGAAGTATGACTCCCCAGACAGTCATGCGGGTACGTTCTCAAGCCCCCGGATTCTGGCGCGCCATGGCCTTTGATCGCTATACTGGTCAAGGGTGGCAAATCTCGCGAAATCAAGAAGTAGAGGATTTAAATCGCAGTAGTTGGTCCTATCGCTTTTTTGTGCCGCTACCTGCAACCCAAGCCAAAACCCATCAGGTAGTCCAAACTTACAGCATTGTCTCCAGTTTACCGAATATTATCCCCGCTCTTGCTTCGCCCCAGTATCTCTTTTTTCCTACCCGACAGGTATCTTTAGACCAAGAAAATAGCTTAAGGTCGCCGGGGGGATTAGCGGAAGGGCTAACTTATACTGTAATCTCACAAGTGCCGGAACGCAATCGCAGCCAACTGCGATCGGCCCCAGAAACCTACCCGAAGGCTATTCTCAAGTATTATTTACAAATTCCTGCCGAAATTGCCCCGAAAGTCCGCCGAAAAACCGAGGAATTGCTGGCCAAATCTCCCACACCGTTAACCTCTCCCTACGAGAAGGCCCTATATTTGGCCCAAGCATTGAAGCAAAACTACGAATTAAAAGCCGATTTGCCCTTTTTAGCCGAAAATGAGGATTTAGTCTCGGCCTTTTTGTTTCGTTTTCAGGGGGGTTACGCCGATCATTTTTCCAGCGTGTTAACGATTATGTTACGCTCGATCGGTATTCCTGCCCGATTAGCCACCGGTTTTGCCCCTGGCCAGTTTAATCCTTTCACTGGCTTTTATGTTGTCCAAAATACGGACGCTTACGCCATCACAGAGGTGTTTTTCCCTGGTTACGGTTGGTACACTTTCGATCCTATACCGGGCCGGGAATTAATTCCCCCATCCTTTGAGGAAGCGGAACCTTTTAGTGTCCTCAAGCAATTTTGGCAATGGGTAGCTGGATGGTTGCCCTCTCCAGTAACGGGTTTTCTCGGTCTGATTTGGGAAAATGTTATCGTTACTATCGGTAAGTTATTGGGATGGTTATGGCGCTTTATTTCTGGCAGTCTTTTAGGGGGAATTCTCGGCGGTTTAGTGGGGGTCGTCTTCGCTTACGCTGGTTGGTTAGGATGGCTACAGTTCCATCGTTGGCGTCGGGGTCGCAAGTTGGCAAAACTACCACCAATCGAGCGTTTATACCAGCAAATGTTAGGAATCTTAACAGAAGCTGGTTATGGTAAACATCCCGCTCAAACCCCTTTAGAATACGCTGTCGCCGCCCGCAGTGTCCAACCGCCGCCAGTGGCGAATATTATCGAGGAGATTGCTCGCGCCTACGTTGATTGGCGTTATGGCGGGAAATCGGCTAATATCGAGAGTTTACGCCAACGTTTTCGAGAGTTGCCCAAGCTAGTGAAAAAGTGAGCTTGAGCCTATAGTTAGGGTCTGCTGAAAAAGTTTTTCGGTGGGGGTTGGGGGTTGGGGGTTGGGGGTTGGGGGATGGGGGATGGGGGATGGGTTTTACCGATTTTCAGGTGGTCAACTACCTAATTTT
>NZ_SFBY01000202.1:0-51974 GCF_007095505.1 Microcystis sp. M_QC_C_20170808_M3Col | reverse complement strand
CTGAACGAAACCCCTTACTATCTGTTGTCAAGGTTCAGTTTTTAGCTTGGTTATCGCTTTCTCCATTGTAGCTTAAAGCCGTCCTAAAAGGACGGGGTTTTAACCCAAATTTTCGATAAACCATCTTCCGTCAAGATTGCCAACCAAGACCATGAAACCCTCAATGATTATTGGCCAGTATTATAAAATTGTAAAAAAATTGGGCATGGGTGGATTTGGAGAAACCTATATAGCCGAAGATTTACGACGTTTAGGAAGTCAATGTGTTATTAAGAAGCTTATCTTTAAAAGCAATAACCAAGAGGAACTTAAAAAAGCGCAGGAGTTATTTAATCGAGAAGCTCAAACGCTAGTGAATTTAGGCAAACACGATCAAATTCCTTATTTACTTGCCTACTTTTTAGACAATCAAGAATTTTATTTAGTTCAAGAATATATAGAGGGCAATTCGCTGGAAGAAGAAATTCGCAATCGGGGAAAATTTGAGGAACAGGAAGTCATTGAATTTTTGCTAGGGATTCTCCCCGTTTTAGAATACATTCATAAAAAACAAGTAATTCATCGAGACATCAAGCCATCGAATATCTTGCGTCGGGATCGAGATAAAAAAATTATTTTGATTGATTTTGGAGGAGTCAAAGCACCTCTTTTAACCAATTCAACATTACCGAATTCATCGGGAGGGAATCTAACTAAAATTTTTACCAGTGGTTATACGCCAAAAGAACAAATGGACGGTTATCCAGAATTCAATAGTGATATTTATGCTTTGGGAATGACTGTTATTAATGCTTTAACTGGTATTGAACCAAAAGATATATCTCGTAATTCGAGGACCAAAATGCTCGCATGGAGAACAAGGGCTAATAACGTGGGGGATCAACTAGCGGCTATTATCGATCGAATGATTCAAGAAAACCACACAGATCGCTATAAAAATGTAAAAGAAATTCTTGAAGACTTGCATCATTTAGGAAAAACAGTAGTTATCAATAATAGTCGAGTCAGTGTTCTTCGTTCGGCGATCAATACCCAGATTCCTATGGTCAATATACCTCTGGGCAAGTTTTTGATGATATTAGTCATGATCACAGGATTTATCTGGGGTTTTAATCTACTGAAGCCGAGCAAGTCCCCAATTCCAAACCCATCTCCTAGTCCTTCTTCGCCACCCGAAAACGGGGGAGGGATTTTTCTTCGTCCCGATAATCTAAAGAAGAACTAGGCTAGAGTCAAAGCACATCTAATCGTCTGGCTCGATAAGGGAAAGAAATGATTCTGGTTTCTGTGTGGAAATGGGGTATATACTGATAGTTTCTTCGGTAAAATAGCCCTAAAAGTCTTTTCCAGTAACCATTTCACCTTACATAAACAAAAATTATCACACAAAGTCGAGAAGAGCCATGACACGTCAATTTCATCAGATTATACCCCTGTTGGGATTATTGATTAGCTCGTTAAGTCTCTATACCGCCCAATACAATCTGCACTTTGTCTGGAAAAATCTAGTGTTGAATTGTCAATCTCATCGCCACCTAGAAATTTGTCGGGATGTGCTACCGACTAGAGGTTCCGATAAACCTCTATTCCTTCGCACTGAAGAAAATGAACGAGAACGGTTGATCGAGCCATCAGAACCCCTATTTTTGCCGACTGATTCCTACCGAAAGCCGATCAGAGTACCTTGATTTTGTCAGAAAATCGTGACAAAACGAACACGGATGCAGAAATTGTTGAGTTAAGCAGAAATTGTTGAGTTAAGATGATCTGAGTATTATCCTTAGTGCTGGAGGGTTTTAACGTTGAATAGACTCAAGAGGTTCGCAATAGTTCTTGTAGCGGCAGTAGTCGGATTTTCGGTCTTATTCTCTCAGCCGATTTTCGCAAAAAACCCGCCAGTGACGTTTCAGTGTCAAACTCTCAGTAGTGGTGTTCCCACTACTGTGGCTACTAGCCCGAAATGGCAGAACCAACCACGTCAATTAATTCGTTGGTTAGAACCGTTAGCGAGAGAGGCTGGCTACACCCCGCTACGACGCTGTCAAGAGGTCAGTAATCGTCTTAATGAAAAGTTCAGTAAAGGTGGTCAATATATAAGGGCTGATTATATCAACGGAAATCCTACAATTTGTACTACGAATCAAGAGGGAGCTAAATGTAGAGAAGAGCAACTTCTCTGGACGCTTGATGGAAATATTTACGGATTCGAGGATGGTAGTGGTGGGAAAGAAAGCCCTAGTCAATTATTAGAAGATTTGTTCGCTCTCAATGATAGAAACTTTTCTGGGCGGCCTCTCAAGCAGTGTGGTAATAAGTCAACTTTCGTTAACATTATGGCGGTTTTACGAGGTGAAGAGAAGGTGGCCAGAGAAGTGTGTGTTTCGCAGTAATCATGAAACTTAGAAAATTTATCGTTATCTTTCTGTTAACTTGCATGGTGTTGTTCACCATGCAAGCTTTTTTATATCCTATCGAGGCACAAACTTCTCATTCTGATGAGCAACCCTCTATAGGGAAGATGGATGAAGATATGATAAGGGATATCGCTAGATTGATCACTGTAAGAGTTTACACAGTTTTATGGGAAAAATGGCCATTGACAACAGACGTCAGTGGTTCGGGAGTTATCGTTGATAGGCAAGAAATCAAACGGAAAAATAGTCAAAGCATCTACAATTATTTAGTCTTAACAAACGCTCATGTCTCATCTGGAATTGACAAATTTTATATTCAAACTCATGAGGGTTTCATTCATAGAGGTCAAATTCATCCCAAGGCTAAATTCGAGCGAATGGGGGTAAAAGCCGATCTAGCATTGTTATGGTTCGAGAGTCCTTATCAATACGAAACAGCCATTAAAAAAACCTCGGAAAATTTGCCAGATAAAAGTGACTTTTTTGTGACTGGATTTCCCTGTAAATTAAGTGCAGTTCCTAGTACTGATTGTTCAGCAGAATTTCTTTTTACCAAAGGCAAAGGATGGGTTATTGATCGCTATCTAAAGGACGGATATCAATTGGCTTTTACCAATGACACCGAGGAAGGAACCAGTGGAGGTGCAATTCTCGATCATAAAGGGCATTTAGTAGGAATCAATGGAAAAGGAAAAACCACGACTGATGCCCCACAAAATAACTACGCAGATAATGAGAGAGTTCCGTTAATTATTCAAGAAAATGCTCCCTTATCTTTGGGATTACCTATTGATTGGTATTTATCGCTTAATTCCCAGCAATTATTTAGAGATTTACCGACCTCCACGCCTCAATTAGAACCGATCGGATTTTTGTCCCCACCTCCTTCCGTCAAATCAGAAACTCGTGGGGTAAGTAAGTTAAACCCCATGACTGCTGTTGATCGGCTAACTCTTGAACAAAAGTTGAACATGATCTTGATACTATCGGGGGTATTGCCTTTGATAGTATTGATTCTGATAATATCAGTAGTTTTGACAATCCTTAAAAATAGAATCGAAAATTTTTGGATTTATTTTCATCCAACAGAAATAGCAACATTTCAGATAGAATCGAACCACAAAATTAAATTTTTTATATCAAATTCTGAAAAGGTAGTCGATTTTCCTACACATAAGTCCACAAAATTGGAAGCTGCACATAACTGTCAAATAATGCTTACTCCCTTAAGTTTGGGAAGCAATCAAAACAAAACTATTATCCCAAAAATAGTAAATCCTGATAAACACTATTATCGATACGAGCTATATAAAACAGAGGAAAATAACACAGTTATTTATCAAATTGTTTGTAAAGGGAAAAATCTTAAACAAAGATATGATATATCTAAAAGTGAAATTGTTACCATTCAATTTGAATTTAATGACAACACTGGTTAATAAAAAATCTCTTAAAAAAAGAAATATTTTTCACGAAAGCAAAGTAAAAAAGATGAAGTATCGAGCTATTTATACCATTTATTTGTCAATTCTTTTATGGGGTATATTGGTAGGTTGTGAAAAAGACGGCACTACGCCACAACAGCAGGAGGTAAATCCATCAGTAATTTCCGAAATATTAAGAAAATCTACTGTGTATATCAAAGGAATAGGAACGGGTATAATCATCGGTTCCGCTTCTAATAATTACTATGTGCTAACCGCTAAACACGTAGTAGATAACCCATCTTCAAAAGAGATCGTTACCTACGACCGTCGATTCTATCCGATCCAAGAAATTATCCCAGATAGAACATTAGACCTAGCCATTGTTAAATTCACCAGCGAGATGGATTATCCTACTGTCACTTTAAATCGCAATATCTCTCAAGGTCAAGCAGTCTCGGTATTAGGTTGGAGATATTGTTCTGGAAAACCCAAAGAGGAGTTGACACGTGGAACTATAGAGCAGATCGTCCGATCCGATCAAGAGTATACCGAAAATGATAAAAAGCTTTTAGAGAATCTCGACGATCCAAAAAAACACTTTCAAGAGGGAAATCGAGTCAAATATACAAATCCAACAATTGAAGGAATGAGTGGGGCTGGAGTTTTTAATCAACATGATCAAGTGGTGGCTATTCATGCTACGGCTGGAACCTATGAGAACAGTACAGAAAACTGTTCGGTGTTAGATAGTACCCATAGTCCTAACTGGGGAATTCCGATCGAGGTTTTTTTAGATTCTCCATTATCTCGCGGAATCCCGATCAAAACGATCAAAGCTTCTCCTGACCAGAAGGAAAATCCTTCCCCGCAGAATATCAAGGAACAATCAAATGAGCCGATCTTTAAAAGACCGAAATCAAGAAATTAATCTCATTTGTTTGACCTGTACCCTTTACTGTTCATCATCGCAAACGTTTAGGGGTGAAAGCGGCACTCACAGGAAAGCAAATTCTGTCTTTGATTGAACGGTATTTTCGATTAGTTGTCCCGCACGTCTGTTACCGAGGGGAGAGGGAAGGGGAACTATTCTATCCTTCACCAGCTAATTTTAAGACAGAAGTACGAGTAGTGGCATCTAAGCGAAAATTCAGCAATTCTAGTTGATTAAGAATTGGCTCAATACGGTGTAGATAACCATTTTGTTTAGCCTTTAATAATATTCCCATTGTTCCAGTGAGTTTTATTCCTAATAAGTTTGCATATCGTCTTGCCAATCCATCATCAAGTAAAGCGAGAGAATCGGGAATTTCTATTGCTAAAGCTAATACTTCTTTTTCTCCTTTTCCTAAATCAGTGACAAGGGGTAAAAGAGAAACTGATTTTGCTTGTTGAATAATTATCCAACTTAAGGAGGTTATATCAGGTAAAGAGATTCCAGAAGCCTTTCCAACAGTTAACTCTTGATCTACTGAAAAAGGAATAATTATCTGTCCGTAAAAGTTTGGTAGTAACTCAAGTAAGTTAGTCTGATAGAGGTATTGAATCGGTGATGTATCGGCAATGACGTTAGGCATTGGCCAGATCCTCGATTAATTCTGCTTCCTTGAGTCGGAAGGTATCAACTCCATAGTCTGCAAGTTTAGAAAGAAAAACAACTCGTGGAATACCTGCTAAATTGGCAGCAGTGCCAGAGGAAAGTTTTCCCAGTTCATAAAGTTTAATGGCAGCAAGAAGAGAGATTTCTTGTGCCAGTTGTTCTGGGGTGAGATGTAAAGCGAGGGCGGTTTCATCGGGTAGGGAGAGAGTGATTTGGTACATGATGAATACTAGAGTTTTTCTTATTATACTAAATCCGTTGAGTATAGGCTACACATCAGTACAGGCAAAAGTAATAAGCAATAGACAAAAGGGGCAACAGATAATCAGTTTTTAATAACCGAATTTAGTACCAGACGCTTCACGAAGCTATTAGACGAACTCCTCTTCTGGAGGCTTTATCTGTAGTCGGCATTTTTCGCCGTTTCTGTGTGTATAAATAGGCAGAGATTTTATGAGCTTAAAAAAAGCGAAATAAATGGCAAAAGAGCGAGGAATAGGATTTAAGTTTTAAGATTTGTAAATTGTAGCTTACCCTTTAATAAATTCTACATTATTCTCGATCTGTTCACTTGTTTTCCCAGAAATTAATTCCAAAATTTGGCGTAATTGTTCTCCAATTGAGTAACGTTGTTGAGGAGCGAGTATGATTCCTCGATGAGATTTACTTTCCGTTAAATACTGAGTGTGTAGGCGGTAAAAATCGCCTCGATTAAAAGTGTATAATACCCTTCCTTGACCAGTAGCATAGTCTAATTGTTCTGAATCGGAGCTCCCCAACATCGCTGCTTCTGTAGCCGTTATCACATCGACTCCTCTAGCTCTTAAAGCCGCTACAAGGCTCTGATCCATCGAGTCTTCATCTAAATATAATGTCAGCTTGACTATTTATTTAACTTAGATTGAAGCCACTCCTGTTCAAATTGTTTCACCTCGGCTTCTTCCTGAGCTAAATCAGTTTCAATTTCTTCCCTGTTGGCATGATAGTAAGTTAAAGCCGCATAAACTTTGGCTAAATCCAAATGGGGATGTCCTATCCGGTTTAAAATTTCTTCAGGAGTCAGCCCTAATTTATACCAAGAAACAATGCGGCGTACTGTAAATCCTGTCCCAGTAATTGTTGGTCTTCCTCCTCGAATTTCAGGAGAATGATCGATTAAAGTTCCAATTTCAATTGTCGTCGTAGTCATGATCCAAATCATTAATAAATTTGCCTTTTAACAGGTGGTCAACTACCTAATTTTCAGGGAAAAAGTCCCGGAATTTTCCCCCTGATCACTCCCAGTCCGGTACTTTTTGATTGACAAAAAGTCTAAAAGTCTTACCCAACAAGGTTTTTATATTTATTCAGCAGACCCTAATTATATCATAATAACGGTTGAAAATAAAGCTAACATTTTCAATTTAGCAATTCTCAGTTTTAGACACAGCAAGTCTTTTAGTGATTTTAAGAACATTTTAAAGGGGGATTTTTGGGCAACTTTGGATGTACTATCACGTCAAAAGCCTGAAGACTCGTGAAATGAAATTCGCAATCCCATGGAATTTTATGCCGTATTATGCGAACTAACCCCCAAAAGCCTTGCTACAGGGCAAATTTAGAATTGCTATTCTAAAGGAGATTTCCGTGATCGCAGTTTTAAAATGTCCCTCAAATAGAGAAGAATCAGAGGAAAGCTTATCCAGTCAAGTTTTGAGCGAAAGCGACCGCAATCTCAGATAACTTGGGGATTGTTGCTAAAAAGAGGCTTTATGCCTCTTTTTAGGTGATTTCTGGCCAAGATAGTCGATCTGTAAAAGCGCATCAACCTGACGCAAGAAAAATTGATTTTTGTAAATAATAATTTCAACTCGCTCGCTACTAGCATAGGATAGAAACGTCCGATTTCTAGGATGGGGATGATGAAAGACAGTTCTATATTCCGACGTTTCCCACAAGTATTCGCAGGTTTGTCGGTGCTATCGATCGCTCTCGTCTTGAGTTCCTGGATAGCGGCGCGCTCCCTCTTAGCGGTGAAACGGGCCAGCGATGTTTTTGTCGTGACTGGTTCGGCAAAAAGGGCGATTATATCCGATTATATTCTCTGGCGTTTATCGGTTTCCAGTCAACAACCCACCGCCCGCGAAGCCTACCGCGATCTGATCCGGCAAACCGAGCGGATACGAGCTTATCTCAAAGAAAAACAAGTTCCCGACGACGCAATCACCACCAACGCGATCGAGACGATGGCGATTCCCGAAGTAACAGCTAACGGCCAGGAAACCGGGCAAATTCTCGCCTATCGCCTCACCCAACGCTTCGAGATCCGAGCGGGGGATGTGGCCCGTTACACGGAACTTTCTCGGCAGGTAACGGAATTGATCGAGGAGGGAATTAACCTCGTCTCCGAACCCCCCCAATACCTTTACACCCAACTCGATAAGCTGCGGGTGGAAATGGTGGCGGCAGCGACCAAGGATGCGAGAGCCAGAGCCGAAGCGATCGCCAGTAGTACCGGCAGTCGGGTGGGAAGGGTGCGCGATGCGAAAACGGGAGTTTTTCAGATCACCTCGCGCAATTCCACTGACGTGAGCGATTCGGGAATTTACGACACCTCCTCGATCGACAAAGATATTACCGCGGTCGTTTCGGTGACGTTCGGGATCGAGTGAATTACAACACAATCTTTACCGAAAACTTGGGTTTAAACCCCCGCCATGCCCCGCGTAGCAGAGGGCGGTTTTTAGATAATGGGTTGTCAGTTTAATATTTAATGTGTTAGAACAAGTTTATTCTTGAAATTTTAGCGTAAATGTTTGTCCTAGAGTTTAAGGTTGAGGCTAAATTAAAACAATATCAGGCTATAGACGATGCTATCCGCGCCGCCCAATTCATCCGCAATAAATGCTTAAGGTATTGGATGGACAACAAAGGTGTAAACAATTATGATCTATCAGCTTATTGTCGAGTTTTAGCCCATGACTTTAAATTTGCTGGTCAATTAAATTCTCAGGCAAGGCAAGCATCGGCTGAAAAGGCATGGTCTTCTATTTCCCGTTTCTTTGACAACTGTAAGCAGAAGGTAATCGGGAAAAAAGGGTATCCACGGTTGAAAAAGTTTTCTCGCTCGGTTGAATATAAAACAACAGGATGGAAGCTGATTAATCCTAAAACTATTCACTTTAGCGATCAAAAGGGGATTGGAACACTTAAACTAAAAGGCACTTGGGATTTAGGATACTTTCAGTAGTCTGACATTAAGCGAGTTAGGCTTATTAAACGTGCTGACGGCTATTATTGTCAATTTGTTCTTTCTTGTGACGTTAAAGAAGATGTTAAGCCATCAGGTAAGTGTATCGGACTAGATGTGGGATTAGCTTCTTTCTATACAGATAACAATGGCAACAAGGTTGATAATCCTAAATTTTTGAAAAAGTCCGAGAAAAGATTAAAACGACTTCAAAGACGATTATCTAAAAAGAAAAAGGGAAGTAAAAATCGTCAAAAAGCTAGACAAAGATTAGCTAAAGCTCACCTTAAAGTAAATAGGCAACGTCAAGACTTTGCTGTGAAGTTAGCAAGGTGCGTAGTTCACTTCTTAGATGTGATAGCCCAGGTCGATTTAAGAGTTAAGAACTTAGTTAAGAATCATTGTTTAGCTATAGCGGTTCTCGCATATGTGCGGCACACTTAAACCTTTGCTGATTAAGCTGCTCAGGATCGGCAATGTACCTCTTGTGAATCAGAAACGCTATAAATCGATAAATGATGCGGCCTGGTATCAGTTTCGGGAATGGATAGAGTATTTTGGGGTTAAATTTGGCAAGATAACAATTGCTGTCGCACCGAATTATACAAGTCAAAACTGTTCAAACTGTGGTGAAACTGTCAAAAAATCTTTATCGACTAGAACCCATCAATGCAAGTGTGGATGTGTTTTAGATCGGGATGAAAACGCCGCTATCAACATCCTTAAGAAGGGGTTAGGTACTGTAGGGCATACAGGAACTTTCGATGCTCGACCCAATAAACGCTTGGGGAGAGAATACCTCTACTTTTTCAGAAGCAATTCTGTCTAAGCAAGTAATCTCTTTGAACCAAGAATCCCAGTCGCTTTAGCGCGCGGGGAGTGTCAATTAACGAGTAATTTAGATAGTCAACAGCTTAGATAATCGCTTTAAAAGTCAGACAGAGGAATAATTCCACAGGCTTGAATTTTGCTTAAAACGAGGTGAAGTTGCCACAATAACCAATTGCCAACTCTCCAGAAAGCCAGGGAGTTTTGATTGTCAGAAGCTTCCGCAGATGGGTAACAAAGATTTTCTTCAAAAATCAACCAATGAACGGGTAAATGACCGAGGGGAGAATTCGGCTCTAATTCAAAGTTTAGTTGCTCATAATTGAGCCATTGACCTTCTTTCCGCCAACCCAGCCGATCGCCAAGTTTCTTTTGGGTTTCATAATCCACTAAACCACCGAGACTAGAGAAAATGGCTTGCTGAATACTAAAACCGAAATGACCATTACTATAATGAAGCCAAAGTTGATCAATTTTTTTCAGATCCGAACAAGGTAATTGAGCAATATCTTGAGGATAAACCTCATTCCAGTAGGTTCTACCCAAAATTTTTAATAGTAGTTGGGTTGTTTGGCGATCGGCCGCTTGCCACTGTTGCTTTCTTAGCAAATCTTGTAATTGATTATAATCAATATCAGCCGATTCTTGAGTTAAGATATTTGGGGAAGTCTGGGGATTTTTAGAAGTAGAAGATTTGTGAAGACTGTTTTGAGTGAATTGAGAGACAACTATTGCCAGGGGAGTTTTGGGGATAGTGTCTTTTTGACAAGCCTCTTGTTCTGCTAAATGATGAGATAATTTATTGATGGTTTTTTCTAGGGAAATAAATTGTTCTGACCATTCACTTTCATTGAATAAGTAATCATTAAATTGATCAGAGGAAAAAGCCTCTTTTAACCTTGCTTCTTTCTCGTAACCAGTCGCCAGAAAATTTAGCAAAAACTCAGAATTTATGGCTGAATCTGACGTTTCTAAGAGATCAGGCTGAGGTAGAAAAATATTATCTACCAAATACTTAATTTCTCCAACTGTTGCATAAAATTCTTCATCCACCTTAATCACTTCTTCTATTAATAATTGAAAAGGAGCAAAATAGTCCTGTAAGTAGTTTTCAAAATTAATCGCATTTTGGGCAAGATCAGCAATTTCTTGGCGAACTCGTTGAGATTTGAGTTGATAATGATTTAATTCCTCATAAATTTTGAGTTCTTGAATAATTGCTTGCACAATTTTTTTCTGCTTTTGAGTATCCTCGGCTAATTTCTGAACGCCTTCCCCTAGTAATTTAGTTTTTCTCAACATCAAAAAAGATGTTTTTCCCAGTAGCAAAATTGACCGAAAATTTTCCTGTTTTTCTAGCTTGAGTTGATTGAGAATATTCTGATTATTATTGTTTTTAATTTCTAACTTTATTCTCTCGTAGTCTAATATTTTCAATTCTTGATATTTTTGGGAAAATAAAATTTTGAGATTGTCACTGAGTTGGAGTAAAAAACGATAATATCCGTCCTGATAGATTTCTAGTCCATTAATTAGTAAATTATAGTCTTTAATTAATAACTGAGTCTCGATCAAGATTTCTTGTTGAGTAATTTTTTCTTTTCGTTTAATAATCTTACCAAAATAGTAATGGTAGCGAACTCCTTCTTGAATTAATTTCCGACGTTCCTTGATGATTTTCTGAAAATTTTTTAAGTATCTATTTTTAAAAACAGGAAGTTGATAGATTTGCTCATAAATGGCAATTTTTTTATAGGTCATCAGATGTTGAGAGTTCCTATTTAGCATAGCTATCTTAGACCAAAAAATTCCTCAATACTTAGCAATAATCATCCGCTGCCCCCATCTCTTGCAAGAGGGAGCAATACCTAATTAAACATTTTCAACTTCAACAACAACTGGTTCATTTTCAATAACTGGTTCATTTTCAATAACAACTGTTTGAGGATTTTCAGGAGTTGGCTCAGTTACCGTTTCTTGCTGCTTTACTGTCTGTTCTTGATGGTCAGTCAAGTGTTTTTTGGTTTTTAATTTCAGGTCATCAGTCAGAGGTAAAGCATCAATTTCAGCTAAAAGTGTTTCCAGGGATTCTTTTTTACTTCGCTCAGTGTAAAAAGCATTCAGAACCGCTTCAATTCCGTACTCGGCGATCGCATCTCCTAAGACAGTAACCAACCCCATCGCTCCGATACCCAGAAAAACTACAAAGGGTTGTCCGAGGGTGAAAATTAGCACGATGACAGCAATAATAGCCGAAGCTAAATAAGTACCTGCCACTTTTTTGATAATGTTATCGAGTTCCATAAAAATCACCTCAAATTTCTAGCGAAGGATTAGTTTAATTTTAAAGCAAGGTTACTCTGTCTGTTGATCGTCGTCAAGTAAAGCTTGAAGAAAAGGTTCAAGACTTTTGGGACGATAATCGGAAAAGGCCTTTAATCGTTTTACCACACTGTGATGAACAGTGACAACTTTTGTATTGAAATATCGCCATTGCTCACCTCCCAAGGCCGACAATCCTTTAACAGTATTATCGAACTTGATGGTCGGGTCTGGTTTAATTTGGAATTCCTCGGATTCAGAGGTAGTTGAATTAAACTCTAATCCCAATTTTTTGGCTTGATTAATCATCCATTGTAACGGGTAGTCGGAAAGTCCTTGATATTCTTTTTTGCCACCACCTAGACAGGTATGTTCACCGACAAATAAAACTTCTTTGACAACTTGTTCAGGATTTTCGGGATTGGCTTTGATCGGAGTGGAAGGGAAGTTTCTACGTTTTTCATCAATGGCAACAGCATGAAAAGCATTCTGGATAATCGGACTTAGTTTTGTATTACTAAATTCATATTTTTTATGATAAAACTTAGCCAGGGGAAACCAAGGAGTTAAATCGGGAATACCAAAATTGCCAACTGTATCCCAACAACCTAACATCTTGACTGGAATACGATCTTGAAAATCTTCCTTTTCTGTCTCAATTTTTTTAGCATTAGCGGCACGAAATTGTTGAGCTTTGGCACTATCGGAACTAACGGTGTGGTCTCGATAGAGTTGATAAGCTAGGGGAATTTCTTTAATCTTAGAGCGTTTTAGGATTCCACATTTATCGATAAAACTGGCCAAACATCGAACGATATATGCTCCTCGACTAAAACCTAACAAATAAATTTCATCCTCGGTTGTGGGATTGTAGTTAAGGACAAGAAAACGATAGGCATCTTGAATCATTCGATCGAGGCCCCAGCCAAAAGTTTCATTCCCTAAACTTTTAATAAATTCGTTATCTTCGGGGCTGCCAGAACCTGACAGAAAGACGATTTGGGGGGTTTGATCTTCGGCAATATACTTAATGGATTCGGCGAATTTAACCACATTGGTGGGGTAAGCACTGGCAGAGTCTTCCCAAGAACCATCACAACAAATAATTAACCGTTTTTTCTGGTTTGAATAAGTGAGGCTATCCAGTTGAGAAATTGCTGTTTCAGTAATCTCCTCAATTTCATTGCTGGCAAGGGCAGCTTCTTCGGCAATTATAATTGATTCTGAATTATCTTCCCGGGAAGGTTCTTGATTTTCAGATGGAGCATCCTGTTCAATCACTTCTTCTTCTTCAAGGGAGTTAAAAATTTCGTTGACCATTGTTATCCTTTTCGCACTCCTTCTAGCTTTACTGCTAGTCTGAGTTTTTGATTTAGGGATCGAGGTCGGTTTGGAGGGAAGACTATCTAGTTGCCAGGTTGTCCCATGAAGAATACCATGATTGCTATAACTTGTTTGATCCTCGGCACTGCCATTGAGTGATAAATAAGTGACTAAACCAAGGTCATCAACTAAGGGAGATTGATACATCGCTTCTTGGATTTCTTCTTGGCTACGCGCTTGATTCCAAACAGAAAATTCGGCGAGACAACCTTGCCAATAATGAGCGGGATTAACAGAGGCTCCCAAGATGATTTTTTCAATCCCCGTTAAGGCCCGGTTATGACCGTTGCCACGATGCCAAATGATACCATTGCGATAGATCAACATTCGGCCTGTGGTCGCATTTTTGACAAAGGCCCAGTGAGTCCAATCACTATAATCTTTAAGCTTGACTTTTTTTTCAATTCGATCGAAACCTTCTTCATTTCCCGCGTCCCAAAAAATCGCAGGTTTCACGGGATCGCCCCAGGGCAAGGTAATATGTAGAACGCGGTTATTTTCCTGATTAACAGCTTCTAAAAGAGTGGTTTCTGTGGATAAATTATTTTCCCCTTTTGCCCAAAATGTAATGGTAATACTCTGATCGATGTCAAGAAATCCGTGGGATAGCTCCATGTGATCATCGATGCCATTAAATTTTAGTACAGAGCGTTGTTCAGCCATTGGTTTTGTAATCACCTAGGGGAGAAAGAGGTAATCAGGGGTTCAGGGATTCTGACTAATAAGAGACTGATTTATCTGTCGTGATTTCCCAGAATGCTACCGCCTAGCTTAACACATTTTAGTTATCTAGTGATATATATAAATAAATGTGTAGGAGTCAACGACTAATATTCCAGGGCCGGCACTTGCTGTGGCGAGAAACTCAGAGGAGTTGACCCCAATCCCTATCGCCATCAAGTAGTAGAGACCTAGTACTTGGAGGGATGCACATGGCTGACTGACATCCCTCCCCGGGACGGTTATCAGCAAACCCTAGGTACTTATTGTAACTCTGACCAAATTCCTCGGCAGCGCTCTACAATTAGTCCCTGAAAAATTAATTGGGTTGCGGGATGAATCTCTACTTTATACAGAGCAAAAAGACCTGTTGGACTATTTAGATTTAACTCCCTTCTCGTTAGAGATAAAGCTTTTGTTCGGTGCATTTCCACCGCTTTTAGTAAGCCTGGATAACTGACATTACGCAGGGCCAATTGACCATTTTTTGTGAGATAAATAGCATCATTTTGCAAGAGATATTCCAAACTGATCAAACTAGCGTGGACATCCACATCTTTTTCTAAACCCCCTAAACGGTGAGCATCTAAACCAAAGCGAATGCAGAAATTAACAGCGACTAATTTTCCCGCTTCTTCGGCAGGTAAAGCACAGTCGGCAAATTCAAAGCCTAAACTATCTGAGCGCCACTCCTCGACTCCGGCATAGGTATAGTTTTGAAACAGTTTATTTTTGAGTTTCAAGTCAAATCCCAACCCACTAGCATGACCTGCTTCATGGAATTGGGTATCGAGATGGCGATAGCGTTCACCATTAATTTGATCCTCTAGGGGTCCTAATAGTAAATCGGCCGTTTCTGGCTCAAAAATTTTTCGGATACATTCGTAGCTAGAACCGGAAAAGCGTCTTTTTTGCTCACTGGCATTATTTAAAGCTGGCCCCTGAACACTATTGGGAAAAGTCCACCTATGGGGAACGATAAAAGCCTCCCCCTTTTCTCCGCTAACTGTACCACAACTAGCAATTTCAGTAAAGGACAAATTTCTGGGAATCGGTTGTCCTAAACTGCCAAATTTTTCACGAATTAACCTTTCTAGTTGTTCAATAGAAGGTTCACTATTTTTATGAATTTTTCCGTAAATCGCACTCAAAGTGACTTGTTGCTTCCCCTGACGATTGATGCTATAGGGAGCAATCATCAGAAAATAACCATTTTTATCGATAAAATTCAGATTAATGAAATCTTCTGATAAAATGCTCCAGTCATCGGTTTCTAAAGCCGCTGCTGTTTTCAGAAGCCACTGAGCCGGAATTTCACAGTTATCTGCTTCCTGTTGACGCAGTTTTTTCGCCGCAATTGCAATTTTATTTTGCTGGATATCTTGGACGATTTCTTGGAACAACTGTTGTTGATTAACCAGGGTTTGATTCATTTTTTTGGTAGCTAAGTTGGTGTAATGTTTTAACGTTGTTTTTTGAACCATCTCTCATCGGCTAAACTCTTAGCCATTTTAAGATTTTAGGGTCTTTGTCATAGCGATAGGTCAGTCCATCTTTCCCCGTAATTGATTTTCCCTGACTGGCTTTGCTTCTAATGCTACTGAGAGAATAGTCGCTTAATTCCTTCATTTGTGCATGGGAAAGTCCTTCTTCGACTTCTGTTAAGATTGTTGTCGTTGGCGATTCGGGGGGGGGTTCCTCGGCAGAATTGATTTTAGGATTGACCTCGGTTTCCTGATTCGGTAAATCTTCGAGCCTAGTTTGAGAATTATCGACAGAAATATTAATAATTTCTTTCGCTTTTTGTCGGCGATATTCCTCCACTGTAAGCAGTTGCCAATGGGAATTACTAGAGAGTTCTAAAACCCATTGATGATAGTTAAAGAGACTTTCCCGATGTCCAACACTAATAAAAGTTGTGTGAGTTTTTTGCAATTGCCGATATAAATTTTCCTCATTGTTTAAGTCCAAAGCACTTGTGGCTTCATCTAGGATAGTAAAACTGGGACGGGTAATTAATACCCTAGCAAAAGCCAAACGTTGTTGTTCTCCCAGGGACAAAATGTTTTCCCAAGGCTCTTCTGTATCAAAGCTATTGACTCGATTTAGTAAATTTTGGAGATTGACTTCTTGCAAAACTTCCCTCAATCTTATCTCATTGGTTTCTTGATTACGATTGGGATAGAGTAACTGTTCTCGCAAGGTTCCTAATATTATATAGGGACGTTGGGGCAGAAACAATACTTCTTCTAGGGGGGGGCGCACTAATCGGCCGGTTCCTGCATTCCATAAACCGGCAATCGCACGTAGCAAGGAACTTTTACCCCGACCACTCGGACCGACAATTAATAAACCTTGTCCAGGCTGAACAGAAAGGGAGAGGTTTTCGACAATTACCTGTTCATAATCGGGGGTTTGCAAGGTGACATCTTCAAAGGAAAATTGGGTTTCTTCGATGGTTTTAATCGTGCTTAAATTTTCCGGTTGTTTAATGACTTCTTCTAAGGCTTCGGAAAATTGCGATAGACGTTCAACATAACTGCTAAATTGTGCCGAAGTGCCAAATTCACTAATTAATTCCGCCAGCGCCGTAGCAAACAAATTAGCCGCTAAACAGGCTTGCCCGACCTGTCCGAAACTAATGCCCTCACTATTGATATACAAAGGACCCAAAATGACAAAAGTAAATACTTGAATTGCCGCCTGATAGCCCCGACTAAAAATTTCTGTGCCTCTCTCCCAATCAATTTTACGTTTAGCACTGTCTAAGAGTTTATTAAATCTCCGCTGAATAATATTTAATTCCTGATTTTCTCCCTCAAAGAAAGCGATCGACTCCGCATGATTACGAATGTGGGTTAGAGCATAATTATAGTTAGCCTTAAGTTCTAATTCTTCTTGAGTGATTTTATTTAAGGCTTGGTTAAAATAGATAGCAATGACGTTACCGAGAATTGTCCAAACGACTAAAATAATGGCGACAGAGGAAGAAATTGACCAGAGAATCACTAAAAAAGTGATCATATCTAGGACATTTTCTAGGGAAACTGCAAAAAAGGAGAGAGCTTTACTGGTAATCGGCTCAATTTCCTGGGATAAACGCTGATCTGGGTTGTCGATATCGGATTTAAAATTAATTCTGTAATAGGCGCGATTATGCAAATATTTTGTGAGAATCCAGTCATTGAGCCAAGCATACCAATCCAGGGCGATTCTTTTCCTGAGAAATTTAAGCAAGCCAACCAAAAGGGTGACAAAGAGCAGTCCAACCGCGAAAACTACCAAAGTTTTGACAAATTTATCAAAATCATTTTTTTCAAGAATGACATCAACTAAGTAATTACTAACAAAGCTATTGAAGGCATTTAAGCCTACAACCCCTAGGATTACCCCGATTAGTAGGATGAGCATGGCCCAAGCTTGAATCACATCGGCAAAAGTCCTTCCCCCCGATTCAGTAGGATACCAATAGGGAGCAGCGATCAGCTTGACACTGTGCCAAAATTTGCTGACATCGGAGATAATATTAGTCGTCGATCGATCTTGAGGGACTTGGGGGGACATATTCTCAGCAATAAGGGCAATTTTAGGTTTAGTGTTCTTGAATTGGGCTAAATAGGCAAAATTGACAAGACTTTAATCTAGTTCGAGTTTGACAACTTCTTGGCTCCCAGTTATCTTACTACAGGCCCATTATTCTGACAATCAGCATCTAAACCCCGCCAACGATGGGAAGTAGATTTTTTGCCCCCCTGTCCCCCCAGTATTGGGAGATTTAGAGGGCGAAAATCTCAATCCATGACCGTGCCAAGTATATAACCTGCGTGTCCTTGTTGCCCACTCTTTTTTTCCCCCAGCAATTCCAAATTCAGAATGTAGCTAAAGATACAAAATCCATGAAGTGCTTACTGGGAAGGGGTTTCATGCAAATATTTAGAATCAACGTAATGCTCTATCTAGTGATTGATCAAGTTTGTTTGCAGGTTAATGACTCTCTAAGAGACCGAGATTAGAGGAGAGAATGCAAAAAACCTCAGATATTAGCTTAATATCTCTTGTTTTCATAAAAACAAGAGCATATCTGTATCCTATGCTACCGTTTGAATTTGGAATTGCTGTTTTTTCCCTCTGACTTCTTTTTTTGCCCTTATCATCAGGTACAATGTCAGAGTAACTCTGTGAAACCGCTAATTCACATCGTTCATGATGGTGTAATGTACGTTATTTGATAGATAGCCGTAGCGGGTAAGATGCCCACACTACATCTTACATTTAAGAGGTATAGTGTCAGAGTAACTCTGTGAAACCGCTAATTCACATCGTTCATGATGGTGTAATGTACGTTATTTCATAGATAGCCGTAGCGGGTAAGATGCCCACAGTACATCTTACATTTAATTAGACCAAGCTATTTAGTAATACAAAGCCGATTCATAAATGAGTAGAAATATCGAAACAATTTACCCAAGTTCATCTGGACTTTCACGTGGTCAAGAAGCAATGTGGTTAATCTACCAGATTGCTTCAGAAAGCGTTGCTTATAATATATTTATTACTGCAAAAATTTATTCTTATTTAAAGATTCCTGTTGTCAATCGTGTATGGCAAAAAATTATTGAAAAGCACCCGATTCTGAGAACCACATATACCAGTCATGAAGGTAAACCAGTTCAACAAGTTAATCAACAACTGAATTTTAGTGTTGGGGTAATAGATGCCAGCGAATGGAGCGAAGACCACTTAAGAGAGAAAATCTATGCTATAGCTGACACCCCTTTTAACTTAGAAAAAGATTCAGTTTTGAGGGTGAATTTATTTACTCTTTCACCAGAAGACCATATTCTCTTGCTCACAATGCACCACATCGCTGGTGATATGTGGTCTTTTAATTTACTGCTGGGTGAATTTCAAAGGTCATATACTAATGAAATCAAGCGAATTAGTCAAGGGCAGCCAGAAACAGTAGATTCTCTCAGTGAAAAAAAATCTTATGCAGATTTTGTCCACTGGCAGTCAGAAATGCTATCGGGTTCCAAAGGAGAAAAACAGTGGCAATATTGGCAAAAACAATTAGCTGGCGAATTGCCAATTTTGAATTTGCTCCCAGACAAACCCCGCCCCCCAGTAAAGACTTATCAAGGGGCATCATATATTGCCAAGCTAGATGAACAGTTAATTGAAAAACTCAAGCATCTAGCTCTAGCCACAGGAACAACCCTTTATCGGATTCTGCTCACAGTATTTTACGTCCAACTTTACCGTTACACTAATCAAACAGACATCCTCATAGGCAGCCCGATGAGGGGTCGGACGGGTAAAGAGTTTAAAGAGATTGTCGGCTACTTTTCTAATCTGACCGTTTTAAGAGTTTTTGTCGAGGAGAATGCCACATTTACGGAACTTCTTGCTCAAGTCAGCAAAATAGTTAGGCAAGCTCAAAAGCATCAAGATTACCCATTTTCTCTGTTAGTAGAAAAACTCCAGCCACAACGCGATCCCAGCCGTTCGCCTTTCTGTCAAGTTAGTTTTACTTGGCAAGCACAAACTTGGTGTGAACAAAAGGAGAACTTATCCCCCAGTCAAGAACCAATGCTACAGATGGCTCCCTATTTACTTGGACATCAACGCGGTGCAGACTTTGATCTAAGTTTAATGGTAATGGAAGCAGCAGAAACCTTCCAACTAAACTGGCAATACAATACTGACTTGTTTGAGGATACTACCATCACACCCATGGCAGGGCATTTTGTGACTTTGCTAGAGTCAATTGTTGAAAATCCACAGCAACCAGTGTCATTGTTACCTTTACTGACACAGCGAGAGCAACATCAACTATTAGTCGAATGGAACAACACTAAAGCTGAATATCCCTCAAATAAGTGTATTCATCAATTATTTGAGGAGCAAGTTGAACGGACTCCTGATGCTGTAGCGGTAGTATTTGAGGAGCAACAATTAACCTATAATGAGTTAAATTGTCGAGCTAATCAATTAGCGCATTATTTACAATCTTTGGGAGTAAAACCTGATGAATTGGTGGGGATTTGTGTTGAACGTTCTTTAGAGATGATTGTGGGATTATTGGGGATATTAAAAGCGGGTGGGGCTTATGTTCCTCTTGACCCTGATTATCCGATTGAGCGTTTGAGTTTTATGTTAGAAGATGCTGCTGTTAAGGTGTTACTAACTCAACAGGAATTGATTGATAAATTACCTGAACATCAAGCGCAACTTATCTGTTTAGATGCTGACTGGACTATTATTTCCAAGTTAAGTAAGTCGAATTTAATTAATACTGTTACCTCCGAAAATTTAGCCTATGTAATCTATACTTCAGGTTCTACAGGATTACCCAAAGGGACTTTGATTCCCCACCAAGGACTGGTTAACTACCTTAGCTGGTGTACGCAGGCGTATAATGTCGAACAGGGAACAGGGACACTCGTTCACTCTCCCCTAGGTTTTGATCTGACGATTACTAGCCTTTTTTCGCCGTTATTGGTGGGTAATCAAGTAGAAATCCTGGCTGAAGACCAAGATGTTGAGACTCTAAGTAATTCTTTACGTCACCATTCTCACTTAAGCTTGGTTAAAATCACACCTGCTCATCTAGAGTTGCTTAATCAGCAATTATCGCCACGAGAGGCAGCAAGTCGAACCATGGCCTTCATCATCGGTGGTGAAAACTTGTTAGGAGAAAACATCGCTTTCTGGCAAGAATTTGCGCCAGAAACCCTGCTAGTCAATGAATACGGACCGACAGAGACAGTTGTAGGTTGTTGTATTTACCAAGTACCTATGGGGAAATACATTTCCGGTTCAATTCCTATCGGTCGCCCTATTGCCAATACACAGTTATACATACTAGACCAAAACTTACAACCAGTACCTATAGGTATCCCAGGAGAACTATACATAGGTGGAGCAGGATTAGCAAGAGGTTATCTCAACCGTCCAGAATTAACACAAGAAAAATTTATTCCTAATCCTTTTGACAATTCAAAAGTCAAAAATCAAAAGTCAAAATTATACAAAACTGGGGATTTATGTCGTTATTTACCTGACGGTAATATTGAATATTTAGGACGCATTGACAGCCAAGTTAAAATACGAGGATTCCGTATTGAATTAGGGGAAATTGAAGCAGTATTAACTCAATATCCTCAAGTACAATCATCGGTTATTATTGCCCGGGAAGATACACCAGGAAATAAGCGTTTAGTCGCCTACATTGTCCCCGAAAAAGAGGCAACACCAACCCCCAATGAAATGCGGCAATGCTTAAAAGAAAAGCTGCCAGAATATATGATTCCCAGTGCTTTCGTAATACTAGAATCATTACCCTTAACACCTAATGGGAAAATAGACCGTCGCGCCTTACCTGCACCCGAACAAAATTACGAAAGAACAGACAAATTCATCTTACCACGCAACCCCATTGAAGAAATACTGGTAACAATTTGGACTGAGGTGTTAAAGGTACAACAAATAAGCATTAATGATAACTTCTTTGAACTAGGAGGACATTCGTTATTAGCTACCCAACTCATCTCCCGCATTCGCACTAATTTATCAATAGAAATTCCTTTACGGAGTCTATTTGCAGCCCCAACAATTGAAGAATTAGGACAACAAATTCAACAATTACAGCAAGAGGATTTAACCCTGTCCGCACCCCCCATATTACCAAGGGGTGAACAGTCTGAATTATTGTTGTCTTACGCTCAAACTCGTCTCTGGTTTTTAGACCAATTAGAACCTAATAGTCCCTTCTATAATATTCCTGTGGCTTTACGTTTGCGAGGTCATCTTAATCAAGCTGCTTTAACACAAAGTTTAGAGGAAATTATTCAACGTCACGAAGCGTTAAGAACCAACTTTGTTACTGTTAATGGACAACCAACTCAGGTTATTCAAACAGTAATAAAATGGACAGTATCAGTAATTAACTTGCAGCATTTATCACCAGAAGAACAAAAAAATGCTGCTAAAAAATTAGTTAAGGGACAAGCATTACAACCCTTTGATTTAGCTAATGAAGCATTAGTAAGGGCCACCTTAATCGTGCTGAATAATAACGAGTATTGGTTATCATTGTGTCTGCACCATGTTATTAGTGATGGTTGGTCAATGGGGGTATTTATTGAAGAATTAACAGCGTTATATAATGCAGTTAATCAAGGTCAAGTTTCCCCCTTAAAACCCTTACCAATTCAGTACACTGATTTTGCAATTTGGCAAAGAAAATGGTTCCGAGGAGAAGTCCTAGAAAATCAATTAAATTACTGGAAAAAACAACTAGCAGAAGCACCAACATTCTTACCCTTACCAACAGATAAACCCCGTCCAGCAAGACAATCGTTTACAGGGGCACATCAAGAGTTTCAACTATCCCTTGAACTGACTCAAAAGCTAACAGAATTAAGTCAGCAACAAGGGGTGACAATGTTTATGACATTGTTAGCAGCTTATGGGACATTACTTTACCGTTATACAGGACAATCAGATATCTTAATAGGGACACCTATAGCGAACCGTAATCGTCGTGAAATAGAGAGTCTAATCGGCTTTTTTGTGAACACCTTAGTGATGCGGACTGACTGTTCAGAAAATCCCAGTTTTCAGGAATTATTAATGAGAGTGCGGGAAATGTCTTTAGGTGCTTATACTCATCAGGATTTACCCTTTGAAATGTTAGTAGAAGCGTTACAACCAGAGAGAAATCTTAGTCATACTCCCCTATTTCAGGTAATGTTTGCACTTGAAAATACTCCCCTATCTGAAGTAAAAATGAGTGGTTTGACTATTGATTCTTTACCCTTAGAATGGGGAACAGCTAAGTTTGATTTAACCTTGTCAATGCAAAATACAGAGACGGGATTAATGGGAGTTTGGGAGTATAATACTGACCTATTTAATAGCGAGACTGTTGAAAGAATGAACGGTCATTTTCTGACTTTACTTGAGGGGATTATTGCTAATCCAAACGAGCGAGTTTCTCAATTACCTTTGTTAACAAAAGTTGAACAACAACAGTTATTAATAGACGGTCATAATACTCAAGTAGATTACCCTGCTGATAAGTGTATTCATCAGTTATTTGAGGAGCAGGTTGAACGGACTCCTAATGATGTAGCGGTGGTATTTGAGGAGCAACAATTAACCTATAATGAGTTAAATCGTCGAGCTAATCAGTTAGCCCATTATTTGCAATCTTTGGGGGTTAAACCTGATGAATTAGTGGGGATTTGTGTAGAACGTTCTTTAGAGATGATTGTCGGATTATTGGGGATATTAAAAGCGGGTGGGGCTTATGTTCCTCTTGATCCTGATTATCCCCAGGAACGTCTAAGCTTTATGTTAGAAGACTCTCAAGTGAAAGTATTAGTAACTCAAGCAAAATTAGTCGAGTCTATTCCTGAACATCAAGCACAACTTATCTGTTTAGATACAGAATGGGAAAAAATTGCTCAAAATATCCCATCAAACCCTGAAAGCGGAGTAAAACCCGATAATTTAACCTATATAATCTATACGTCAGGTTCCACCGGTAAACCGAAAGGAGTTTTAGTTAATCACGCTAATGTAGTACGTCTATTTGCGGCGACAGACTCCTGGTATCACTTCAACTCTAATGATGTCTGGACTCTATTTCATTCCTACGCTTTTGACTTTTCGGTGTGGGAAATGTGGGGAGCTTTGTTATATGGTGGACGCTTAGTAGTTGTCCCCTACTTAGTGACTCGTTCTCCCGAAGCATTTTATCAGCTATTATGTCAAGAAAAAGTCACAATTCTCAATCAAACTCCTACCGCTTTCCGTCAGTTAATTCAAGTTGAAGAATCCTTAAAAGGAAGTTTTCCCCCCTTATCAAGGGGGGTTAGGGGGGATCGTTCATCGACAACAGATAACGATTTAAGCTTACGTTTAGTTATTTTTGGAGGAGAAGCTTTAGAAATTAACAGTTTACAGCCTTGGTTTAACCGACATGGTGACCAATGCCCCCAATTAGTTAATATGTACGGAATTACGGAAACTACCGTTCATGTCACCTATCGACCATTAAGTATGACCGACTTGGATAGTACAGCTAGTGTGATTGGTTGTCCCATTCCCGACTTACAGGTATATTTACTAGACCAATATTTACAACTTGTACCGGTTGGTGTACCCGGGGAGATGTATGTGGGGGGTGCAGGAGTAACAAAAGGTTATCTCAATCGTCCTGAATTAACAACAGAAAGGTTTATTCCTAGTCCTTTTGAGAAGGATGAAGTGATCCCCCCAACCCCCCTTAATAAGGGGGGAACTCAAGGAGGAGCAAAATTATATAAAACAGGAGATTTAGCGCGTTATTTACCTAAGGGAGAATTAGAATATTTAGGACGCATTGACAATCAAGTTAAGATTCGGGGTTTTCGGATTGAGTTGGGGGAAATCGAAGCATTATTAGCATCTCATCCCCAGATTTGGGAAACAGTAGTAATAGTGAGGGATGATACAACAGGAGATAAACGTCTTGTGGCATACATTGTGCCACAATCGGAAAAAACGATTACCATTAACGAAATACGGCAATTTCTGAAAGCTAAATTACCCAGTTACATGGTTCCTAATGCTTTCGTTATTTTAGATGCCTTACCCCTTACTGCTAATGGTAAAATAGACCGTCGTGCTTTACCCCCATCAGAATCTAGTAGCGAACCATCAGAAAAATATGTTGCGCCGCGTAACCCGATTGAGGATATATTAGTAAATGTTTGGTCAGAAATTCTAAAAGTAGAGAAAGTGGGCATCAATGATAACTTCTTTGAACTGGGAGGACATTCCCTACTAGCCACTAAATTAGTAGCACAGATCCGCGATCACCTGAAAATTGAGCTTCCCCTACGTCAGTTATTCAACACAGCAACCCTCGCTGAATTAGCCCAAGGGATTGAACAGTTAAAACAGCAAACACCGGATTCCCCTGTTCCCACCATTTTACCAAGAAAAAGAAAATGAATTTTGAAGAATTACCCCTATCTTATGCCCAACAGCGTTTATGGTTCCTAGATCAATTAGAACCCAACAGTTCTTTCTATAACGTTCCTCTTGCCTTGCATTTAGCGGGGGATCTTCAGGCAGATATCCTCGAAAAAAGCCTACAAGAAATTATTCAGCGCCATGAGTCCCTCCGCACAAATTTCGCCACTATTGAGGGAAATCCTGTACAAGTAATTAAACCAGAAAGTAATTGGCAATTAACGCTTGTCAATGGGAAAGACAGCCCAAAATATCGAGAATATCAGGAAATAAAAAAATGGCTAGAAATTCACAGCCATCAACCCTTTGATTTAGCCAATGACTACCTAATTAGAGCCACCCTACTCAAGTTATCAGACACAGAACATTTCTTGCTGATTTGTCTGCACCATATTGTCTCTGATGGTTGGTCAATGGGGGTATTTATACAGGAATTGACAACCCTTTATAATGCCTATACTAAAGGTTTAGAGCCTCTTTTACCAGAGTTACCGATCCAGTATGCCGACTTTGCAATTTGGCAGAGAGAGTATTTACAGGGAGAAATCCGCCAAAATCAGTTAAATTACTGGCAAAAACAGTTAGCAGCAGCACCCGCCTTATTACATCTACCGACAGATCGTCCAAGGCCTCCGGAACAACGTTTTGAGGGAGATCGGATCAATGGTATTCTTTCCCCAGAACTTAGTCAGGGGTTAAATAGGCTGAGTCGTGAAAAAGGTGTCACCTTATTTATGACCCTCCTGACCGCATTTAAGGTTCTACTCTATCGCTATACGGGACAAGAAGATATTTTAGTCGGTACTCCCATCGCTAACCGCACTCGTAGCGAATTAGCTGGGTTAATCGGCTTTTTTGTCAACACCCTAGTCTTAAGAACAGATTTAGCAGGAAATCCCAGTTTTAGCGAGGCATTAAAACAGGTACGAAAGACGGCAACAGATGCTTACGACCATCAAGATTTACCCTTTGAAATGTTAGTAGAAGCATTACAACCTGAAAGAAATATGAGTTATACTCCTTTATTTCAGGTGATGTTTGGACTAGATAATGAAGTTCTAAATGAAATGGATTTAGAGGGAATAAAAGCCACCCCTCAGCCTTTGGAATTTAAAAAGGCTAAGTTTGATCTAAGTTTGTTTATACAGGTAAAAGAAGCTGGATTGACTGCACATTGGGAATATAATACTGACCTATTTAATGGTGAGACTATTGAGAGAATGAACGGTCATTTTCTGGCTCTAATTGAGGGAATTATTGCTAATCCGAGTGAGCGGATTTCTCAATTACCTTTGTTAACTAAATCTGAACAACAACAGTTATTGATTGACTGGAATAATACTGAGGTAGATTATCCAGTTGATAAGTGTATTCATCAGTTATTTGAGGAGCAGGTTGAACGGACTCCTGATACTGTAGCGGTGATATTTGAAGAGCAAGAATTAACCTATAATGAGTTAAATTGTCGAGCTAATCAGTTAGCGCATTATTTGCAATCTTTAGGTGTTAAACCTGATACTTTAGTCGGCATTTGCATTGAGCGTTCCTTAGAGATGATTGTGGGATTATTGGGTATTTTAAAAGCCGGTGGTGCTTACGTTCCTCTTGACCCCGATTATCCGCTTGAACGGATTAGTTTGATGTTAGAAGATGCTGGTTTGAAGGTATTGCTAACTCAACAAAAATTGATTGATAAATTATCTGAATCTCAAGCAAATATAAATATTGTTTGTGTAGACGCTGACTTGCCAGTAATTTCTAAAGAGGAGCAAAAGAATCTAATTACTACCATTAAATATAGTAACCTAGCTTATGTAATTTACACCTCCGGTTCTACAGGAATACCCAAGGGAGTATTAGTTACCCATCAGGGATTACTAAATCTAGTATTCTGGCATCAAAACACCTTTGAAATTACGAACCTAGACAAAGCTACTCAGTTAGCTGGAACAGGATTTGATGCTGCTGTTTGGGAATTGTGGCCTTATTTAACTGCCGGAGCAAGTATTTATTTAGTCAAACCTGAAATCCTGATATCTCTAGTGGAATTACAAAAATGGTTAGCAGCGAAAAAAATAACCATCAGTTTTCTACCAACACCAATAGCCGAGCAATTATTATCGTTAGAATGGACAGAAATTAATGTTTCTTTGCGAACTATCTTGACAGGGGGAGATAAGCTTAATCAATACCCGTCAAATTTCATTCCTTTTCAGGTGGTAAATAATTATGGTCCCACTGAAAACACAGTCGTTACAACTTCAGGGGTAGTAATTTCTGGAGAAAAGAATAATAGTCTTTCACCCGCCATTGGTCGCCCAATATTTAACACACAAATCTACATTTTAGACTCCAATCTTCAACCAGTACCTGTAGGTATTCCAGGAGAAATACACATCAGTGGAGCAGGATTAGCAAGAGGTTATCTTAACCGTCCAGAATTAACACAAGAAAAATTTATTCCTAATCCTTTTAGTAATTCCCCAGATTCTCGTCTCTATAAAACGGGAGACTTAGCACGTTATTTACCTGACGGTAATCTCGAATATTTAGGACGGATTGATAATCAAGTAAAAATTCGGGGTTTCCGCATTGAATTAGGAGAAATTGAAACCATTCTCAGTCAGCACAGCGCAGTCAAGACAGCTATTGTTATTGCCCGCGAAGATGAGACAGAGCAAAAACGTTTAGTCGCCTATATTATTCCCCAAGTAGAGATTATTTCCCCCCAAAAAGAGGAAAATTCGCTTAATGTTACTGAACTGCGGCAATTCCTGAAAGCTAAGTTACCAGAGTATATGATTCCTAGTGCTTTTGTTATTTTGGAATCCCTACCCTTAACGCCTAATGGTAAGACTGATTACCGTGCTTTACCGACTCCCGAATTCCAAAGCCAAGAGCAGTATATCGCGCCGCGTAACCCGATTGAGGAGATATTATCCTCGATTTGGGCAAAAGTGTTAAAAGTTGCACAGGTGGGGATTCACGACAACTTCTTTGAGTTGGGTGGACATTCATTATTAGCAACTCAACTAATTTCGCGCATCCGTGAGGCTTTTCAGGTAGAAATGCCCTTACGGGAGTTATTTGTTGCACAGACAATCGCCGAATTAGCACAGGTAATAAAACGTATTTCGCAGCAAGAACAAATTACTGAACTGCCGATTTTACCCAGGGACAAAGCAGCAGAATTACCCTTATCTTTTGCTCAGACTCGTCTTTGGTTTTTGGCTGAATTTGAGTCGAATAGTTCTTTTTATAATATCCCCCTAGCCTTGCGTTTAGAGGGAACTTTAAACTCACAAATCTTAATCCAGAGTTTAGAAGAAATTTGTGATCGCCACGAAGCTTTACGCACCAACTTTATTACCGTTGATGGTATCCCTACCCAGATTATACAAACACGAACCTGGACAGTTACGGTAGTTGATTTACAGCATTTATCTAGCAGTGAAAAAGTAATTGCCTCCCAAGAGTTAACACAAAACCAAGCGATTCAACCCTTTGACTTAGCAAGTGAACCCTTAATCAGAATCACTTTAGTGGTGTTATCTGAAACGGAACACCTCTTATTAGTCTGTATGCACCACATTGTCAGTGATGGCTGGTCAATGGGAGTATTTCTTCAGGAACTAACCGCCCTCTATAATGCCTATATTCAGGGTTTATCTTCGCCTCTAAATACCCTATCTATCCAGTATGGAGATTTTACCCTTTGGCAAAGACAATGGCTGCAGGGAGAGGTATTGCAACAGCAACTAGACTACTGGCAAAAACAGTTAGCAGACGCACCGGCCCTTCTATCTTTACCAACAGATAGACCTCGACCCAATCAACAAAGTTTTGCTGGGGGACATCTACCTTTTAGCCTTTCCCTAGAATTAACCGAAAAACTGACCCAATTAACCCAGGAACAGGGTGTCACCTTATTTATGACCCTGCTAACAGCTTATGCTGTCTTACTTTACCGTTATACAGAACAGGAAGACATCTTAATTGGTACTCCCATTGCTAACCGTAATCGCAGGGAAATTGAAGGTTTAATCGGCTTTTTTGTCAATACTTTGGTCTTGCGAATTGACTTGTCAGGTAAACCCAATTTTAATCAGTTATTGGGTCGAGTGCGGGAAATGGCAATGGATGCCTATGCTCATCAGGATTTGCCTTTTGAAATGTTAGTAGAAGTCCTACAACCTGAACGAGATTTAAGTCATGCGCCTTTATTTCAAGTGGATTTTCTGCTGCAAAATAGTCCTCCGTCTCCCTTAGAACTAACAGGATTAACTGCCACTCCCCTCACCACAGAAAATGACACCGCCAAATTTGATCTAACCCTGGCTATGGAGAATACCGGTGCAGGATTACAAGGGGTATGGGAATATAATACCGATTTATTTGATCGCAGTACCATTGAGCGATTAACAGGAAATTTCATCACCTTATTAGAAGCATTAGTTGTTAACCCGCAACAGCCAATTTTCCAACTACCATTATTAACCGAAGTCCAGTCGCAAGAATTATTAGAAGACTGGAATGCCACCGAAAAAGAATATCCTTTCCATCATTGTGTTCATCATTTATTTGAAGAACAAGCAGAACGAACACCGAATGCCGTAGCAGTGGTATTTGAAGGTCTGGAATTAACCTATCAACAGTTAAATATTCAGGCGAATCAATTAGCTCATTATTTACAATCTTTGGGAGTAAATTCAGAAGTTTTAGTTGGCATTTATCTAGAGCGGTCGCTGTTAGTTATTGTCGGATTATTGGCAGTTCTCAAAGCTGGAGGAGCCTATCTACCTTTAGACCCAGATTATCCCCAGCAACGGTTGACTTATATGGCAGAAGATGCCCAAATTTCTCTACTGCTAACTCAAGAAAGTTTACTCGATTCTTTGCCCGTAGAAGATGTGGGGGTAATTGTCTTAGATAAATTAGCGGAGATATTGACAGTTCAAAGTCCAGAAAATCCCTTCAGTGAAGTGGTTTCAGAAAATCTACTATGCCTATTATATACATCTGGTTCAACGGGTAAACCTAAAGGAGTGATGTTAACTCACGCAGCCTTAGTTAACCATAGTTGGGGCATTAGTGAAGTATTCGGTTTAACAGAATCTGATCGCGTTTTACAGTTTGCTTCCTTTGGTTTTGATGTCGCTGCGGAAGAAATTTTTCCCACCTGGTTAAAAGGTGGCACAGTGGTTTTAAGACCAGGGCAAATGTTCCCAACTTTGACTGATTTTGCCGATTTTATCGAACAAGAAAGGCTCACCGTTTTAAATATTACCCCCGCCTATTGGCATGAATGGGCGCTCGCCGTTTCCCAATCATTAGCTACTGTACCATCCAGTCTGCGAGTTGTCGCCGTGGGGGGGGATGCAGTGTTACCAGAAACCGTCAATATTTGGCGACAAATGGTCGGGAAACGGGTTCAATGTATCAACGTCTATGGACCCACAGAAGCGTCTGTAACCGCCATAGTTCATGACTTGCTAGATTATCAGTCAGAGAAAATCAATTCGGTGCTGATTGGTCGTCCCATTGCTAACACAAAAGCATATATCCTGGATCAAAATCTGCAACCTGTACCCATTGGAGTTAAGGGAGAATTGCATTTATGCGGTGTTCGTTTAGCGCGGGGTTATCTGAATCGTCCCGAATTAACTGCTGAAAAATTTATTAACAATCCCTTTGCTAATGCAGCTTTCAATCGGTTGTATAAAACGGGAGATTTAGCGCGTTATTTACCCGATGGTAATATTGAATGTTTTGGCCGGATTGACAATCAGGTTAAAATTCGCGGATTCCGTATTGAGTTAGGAGAAATTGAAGCGGTACTTAACCAAAATATTGATGTACAAACATCTTGTGTGATTATTCGCGAAGATACTCCAGGGGATAAATATTTAGTCGCCTACATAGTAGCTCATCACGAACGGATACCGATGATTAGTGAACTGCGTCAGTTTCTGTCCAGTAAATTGCCTCTGTATATGGTTCCTCAAGCTTTTGTTTTTCTGGAATCTTTACCCCTTACTACTAATCGTAAGGTAGATCGTCGCGCTTTACCCGCACCAGATAAAATAGGGAATCGCCGGGATCAATATGTAGCACCACGCAATGGAATTGAAGAGATGTTGGTGCAAATTTGGACAGAAATACTCAAAGTAGAGCAAGTGGGAATTTATGATAATTTCTTTGAAATTGGCGGCCATTCTCTCCTCGCAACTCAATTAGTCTCGCGGATTCGGAGTTTATTTAAAATAGAACTACCTTTGCGGAGTTTATTTGGTGCAGCTACGGTAGCCGAATTAGCGCATCTTATTGGACAACTACAGCAGCAAAATCTAACCCTAACATTACCCCCCATTTTACCGAGAACTAAGGATACAGAACTACCTCTATCTTTTGCTCAACAGCGTTTATGGTTTTTAGATCAATTGCAACCAAATAGCGCTTTATATAATATACCGATGGTGTTGCATTTCCGAGGCAACCTCAATCAAAAGGCCTTAGAACAAAGTTTACAAGAAATTTGCGATCGCCATGAAGTATTACGGACTAATTTTGTCACGATTGGTGGACAACCGACTCAGGTTATTCAAACAACAAGGGAGACAATATCGGTCGTTGATTTACAAGATTTACCCATCCATGAACAAGAAGAAAAAACACAGCAATTAAAGCAAAAACAAGCGACTCAACCCTTTGATTTAGCCAAAGAATCCTTAATCAGAATCACTTTAGTGGTGCTATCTGAGA
Source organism: Microcystis sp. M_QC_C_20170808_M3Col (assembly GCF_007095505.1). Classification (NCBI taxonomy): domain Bacteria; kingdom Bacillati; phylum Cyanobacteriota; class Cyanophyceae; order Chroococcales; family Microcystaceae; genus Microcystis; species Microcystis sp. M_QC_C_20170808_M3Col. Next base: position 20,267 of record NZ_SFBY01000202.1, on the reverse strand, counting down.
CGGAACATCTCTTGTTAGTGTGTATGCACCACATTATTAGTGATGGTTGGTCAATCGAAGTGTTGATTCACGAATTGACCAGCTTATATAATGCTTACACTCAAAATCAACCCGCAAATTTAGCTCCCTTACCGATTCAGTATGCAGATTTTGCAGTTTGGCAAAAACAATGGTTACAAGGGGATGTCCTACAAAGTCAATTAAATTACTGGCAAAATCAACTAACAGCTGCACCCCCTTTATTATCTCTTCCCACAGACCATCCTCGACCTGCGGTGCAAAGCTTTGTCGGTACTCAGCAAGAATTTTCCCTTTCCCCCAAACTTAGCCAAGCTTTGACTGAATTGAGTCACCAACAAGGGGTGACATTATTTATGACGCTGTTGGCTGCTTTTGATGCTTTACTGTATCGTTATACAGGTTCCGGTGATATTTTGGTAGGAACTCCCATTGCTAACCGTAATCGCAGCGAAATTGAGGGTTTAATCGGCTTTTTTGTGAATACTTTAGTGATGCGGACGGATTTATCAGATAATCCGAGTTTTAGTCAGTTATTAACCCGTGTTCGGGAAGTGACCATGGATGCTTACGCGCATCAAGACTTACCCTTTGAAATGTTAGTCGAAGCGTTGCAACCGGAACGTGATTTGAGCCATACTCCCCTATTTCAAGTCGCTTTTGTCCTGCAAAATACACCCAAGTCTGAGATTGCAATGACGGGATTAACGGTGACAGATTTGCCACCGGAAAATACCACAGCTAAATTTGATTTAACCTTAGCAATGGTTAACACCGATGATGGCTTAAAAGGTGTCTGGGAATATAATACTGATTTGTTTGAGAGTAGCACAATTGAACGACTATCAGGGCATTTTATTAACTTATTAGAGGGGATTGCGGCTAATCCTCAAGCACGGATTTCCCAATTAACCTTACTGACAGAAAGCGAAACTAATCAGTTATTAATTGAGTGGAACAATACTCAAGTTGACTATCCTGAGTATAAGTGTATTCATCAATTATTTGAGGAACAAGTAAAACGCACACCCGACGCGGTAGCGGTGGTCTGTTCCCAGCAACAATTAACCTACAATGAATTAAATTGTCGAGCTAATCAATTAGCCCATTATCTGCAAAAATTAGGCGTAAAAGCTGATACTTTAGTCGGTATTTCCCTTGAGCGTTCCTTAGAGATGATTGTCGGATTATTGGGGATATTAAAAGCGGGTGGTGCATATCTACCTCTCGACCCAGATTATCCCAGTGAACGGCTACAATTTGCCATCGCTGATGCTCAACTGTCATTATTGCTAACTCAAGAGCGATTACTAGATAAATTAACTGAAAATCAGGCCCAGCTAATCTTGTTAGAGCAAGTTGAAGAAGAAATTAACCAAAATAGCCAAGATAACCTAACGGGAGTGGTAACGGCGAATAATTTAGCTAACCTCATTTATACCTCTGGTTCAACAGGAAAACCCAAGGGAGTGATGGTGGAACATCGGGGATTATTTAACCTGACCCAAGCGCAAATTAAAACATTTAACTTAGATTCCGACTCTCGCATTCTCCAGTTTGCTTCCCTCAATTTTGATGCTTCAATCTGGGAAATTTTGATGGCAATGGGAGCAGGCGCAACCCTTTATTTAAGCAAAAAAGACGCTTTAATGCCTGGATTGCCATTAATGGAGCGATTAAAAGATTATGCTATTACCCATATTACTTTACCGCCGTCAGCCTTAGCAGCTTTGCCCCTAGAAGAAATCCCAGAGTTACAAACAATTATTGTGGCAGGAGAAGCTTGTTCAGAAGAATTAATCAAACAATGGGCTACGGGTAGAAATTTCTTTAATGCTTATGGTCCAACAGAAACCAGCGTTTGTGCTACGGTAGAAAAATGGACAGATGAAACTCTAAAAGTCACTATTGGTCGTCCCATTGCTAACACCCAAGTTTATATCTTAGACTGCCATTTACAACCTGTCCCGATTGGTGTTCCAGGAGAATTACATATTGGGGGTATGGGATTAGCGCGAGGTTATCTTAATCGTCCTGAATTAACCCAAGAAAAATTCATTCCTAATCCTTTTAGTAATTATCCAGATTCTCGTCTCTATAAAACGGGAGACTTAGCCCGTTATTTACCTGATGGTAAAATCGAATATTTAGGACGGATTGACAATCAAGTAAAAATCCGGGGTTTCCGTATTGAATTAGGAGAAATCGAAGCCTTACTCAACCAAAATGAGGCGGTACAGTCTTCTTGTGTGATTGTTCGTGAAGATAATCTAGGGGATAAACGCTTAGTTGCTTACGTTGTACCGCAACCCGAAATCAACCTGACAATTAACGAAATACGGCAATTTTTGCGAGCAAAATTACCCGACTATATGGTCCCAACTGCGTTTGTCCTTCTTGATACTTTCCCCTTAACTCCCAATGGCAAAATAGACCGCCGTGCTTTACCTGTTCCCGATTTACAGAGCCAAGGTGAATATATCGCTCCCCGTAATCCCATTGAAGAAAAAATAGCGCAGATTTGGGCCGAGGTACTGAAATTAGAACGAGTCAGTATTGAGGATAATTTCTTTGAATTAGGGGGACATTCCCTCTTAGCTACCCAGGTTATCTCTCGGTGTCAGGAAGCTTTTGAAATTGCTTTACCCCTACGTTATCTGTTTGAATCTCCAACCATTGCTCAGTTAAGTGCGGTAATTTTAAAAGAACTGCAAACAGGTTTAGGGTTAAAGCTACCATCAATTGTACCCGTTAATCGAGAGGATGATATTCCCTTATCCTGGGCGCAAGAACGTCTCTGGTTTGTGAATCAATTAGAAGGAGAAAGTGGTGCTTATACTATTGATTTAACGATGCGTTTGCGCGGAAATCTCAATATTAAAGCCTTAGAAAAAGCTTTCCAAGCAATTATTCAACGCCATGAACCCCTACGGACTCAGTTTAAACTCAAAGATAACAAACCAATACAAGCGATCGCATCCAATGTCAACTTTACCTTACCCGTAGTACAAAGCCAGCCTCTGCAAGTAGAGCAACTGTTGATAGAAGCGGCCTCCGAACCCTTTGATTTAGCTAATGGTTCAGTATTACGAGTCAAATTATGGCAAGTAAAGACAGATGAATATGTCCTATTATTAGCCATTCATCATATCGCAGCCGATGGTTGGTCAGTAGGTGTTTTAATCGACGAATTATCAGCCTATTATCGAAGTTTCTGCACCGGGACAAAAGCAGATTTACCTGATTTATCAATACAGTATGCTGACTTTGCCCTGTGGCAGCGTCAATGGTTAACCAATGAAGTATTAGACCGTCAATTAAGCTACTGGAAGCAACAATTAACTGGGGTTCCCCTACTACACCAACTTCCCACAGACCGTCCCCGGCCAGCAATCCAAAGTTTTCGCGGTGGGACGGAGGGACTGCAACTAGATAGTCAACTAACGCAACAATTGAAAAAACTCAGTCAAGAGTCCGGTAGCACTCTCTTTATGACATTACTAGCGGGTTTTGCTGTGTTACTATCTCGTTATAGTCAACAAACAGATGTGGTAATTGGTTCACCAATTGCTAACCGTAACCGCACCGAAATTGAAGGGTTAATCGGCTTTTTTGTCAATACTTTAGTGTTAAGATTTGATTTATCTCAAGACCCGAACTTTGAGGATTTTCTCACGCAAGTCAGACAAACGACTCAAGACGCTTACGACCATCAAGATTTACCCTTCGAGATGTTAGTCGAAAAATTACAAATTGAGCGTCATTTAGATCGTAATCCTTTAACGCAGATAGTTTTTGCCCTTCAGAATGCTCCTAGTTCTCCCTGGGATTTACCCGGACTAAACATTGAGGAGATACCATCGGGACTTGATTCAGTCAGGGTTGACCTAGAAGTTTACCTGTGGGATGCACCGGAAGGATTGGGCGGTTTTTGCTCTTATAACAGGGATTTATTTGCTGCTGAAACTATTGTCAGTATGATGAATCATTTTAAGAATTTATTAGCGGCAATTGTGGAAAATCTCCAGCAATCAGTGGCCTTGCTTCCCTTATTAACTCCAGAGGAAAATTATCAACTATTAGAAGGGTGGAATGAGACAAAAGCTGATTACTCCTATAACAAGTGTATTCATCAATTGATCGAGGAACAAGCAGAGCGTACCCCTGATGCAGTAGCAGTAGTTTTTGAAAGTCAACAGTTGACTTATGCAGAATTAAATAGTCAGGCCAATCAACTAGCTCACTATTTACGCTCTTTAGGCGTAGAAAACGAGGTAATAGTCGGTTTATGTGTAGAGCGCTCTTTAGACATGATTGTGGCATTAATAGGCATCCTTAAAGCCGGTGCTGCCTATCTACCCCTTGACCCCGAATATCCCCAAGCACGCCTACAATTTATGCTAGAGGATAGTCAAGTACCCTTATTACTAACCCAAAGTTCACTGATTGATAAACTCCCTAATCATCAAGCTAAAACTGTATTTTTAGCTGAAACTTGGGAAGAAATTAAACCAATGAACCGGGATAATTTGACAGGGAAAGTGACAGCTTCTAATTTAGCTAATGTGATTTATACTTCTGGTTCTACGGGTAAACCTAAAGGGGTGATGGTTGAACATCAGGGTTTGTGTAACCTTGCTCTAGCACAAATTGATACTTTTGCTGTGTCTTCTCAGAGTCGAGTGCTTCAATTTGCTTCTTTTAGTTTTGATGCCTGTATTTCAGAAGTTTTGATGGCTTTGGGAGCAGGCGCTGCACTTTATTTGGCAAATAAAGACAATTTAATGCCCGGCCTACCCTTAATCAAGCAATTACGAGATAATAAGATTACTCATATTACTCTACCGCCATCAGCTTTAGCAGTGCTACCGTGGGACAATCTTTCCTCTCTGCAAACTATTATTGTTGCAGGGGAAGCCTGTTCTCCTGAATTGGTGAAAAAATGGTCACAAGGACGAAATTTCTTTAATGGTTATGGACCCACAGAAGGAAGTGTTTGTGCAACGATAGCTAAATGTACGCCGGTTGATGAAAAAATAACTATTGGTCGGCCAATTCCTTATGTCCAAGTTTATATTTTAGATTCTCATTTACAACCGGTTCCTATCGGTGTACCGGGGGAATTACACATCGGAGGAGCAGGGGTAGCCAGAGGTTATTTGAATCGTCCAGAATTGACACAAGAGAAATTTATTCCTAGTCCTTTTGAGGAGCCGGGTCTGATCCCCCCACCCCCCCTTAATAAGGGGGGCAATCAATGGTCAAAATTATACAAAACAGGAGATTTAGCTCGTTATTTACCTGATGGAAGAATTGAATATCTGGGACGAATTGACAATCAGGTTAAAGTAAGGGGTTTCCGTCTCGAATTAGGGGAAATTGAAGCCGTTTTGAGCCAACATCCCCTAGTACAAGAAGCGGTTGTGATAGCTCGCGCTGATCAGACAAGTGATCATGATCATGACCAGCTTAATACTAATTTAGTAGCCTACTTAGTTCCGGCTCTCAAGGATCAAGTATTGCCTGAACAGCTTGCTCAATGGCAGAGTGAATATGTTAGTGATTGGCAAAAAATTTACGAAGAATCCTACAGTAAACCCCAACCTCAAACCGAGGACCCCACTTTTAATATTAGTGGTTGGAATAGTAGTTATACTGGACAAGCTATTCCTGCAGCAGAAATGCGGGAATGGGTTGATCAGACGGTGAGCCGAATTTTAGGAAATCAACCACCGCAACGAGTATTAGAAATTGGTTGCGGAAGTGGATTATTGCTATTCCGTGTGGCGAAACATTGTCAGGAATATTGGGGAGCCGATTATTCCTCTGCTACCATTAATAACCTAGAACATTTATGTAGCACAATTGAGGGTTTAGAGGGCAAAGTAAAATTATTACACCGAACAGCCGATGATTTTACCGGTATTCCCCAAGCTACTTTTGATCGAGTAGTAATTAACTCTGTTGTTCAGTATTTCCCTAGTGTCGATTATCTATTACAAGTTATCGCAGGAGCAGTCAAGACGATTGCGGATCAGGGTCAAATTTTCTTAGGTGATATCCGTAGTTTGCCCTTACTAGAGCCTTACCACGCTGCGGTACAGTTAGCTCGCGCTGAAGCTAATAAACCCCTTGAACAATGGCAAAAACAGGTGAATCAAAGTGTAGCTACCGAAGAAGAATTGCTAATTGAACCTCAGTTCTTTATCGCTCTTAAACAACGTTTTCCGCGAATTTCTTGGGTAGAAATTGCACCGAAACGGGGTCAGGCTCAAAATGAGTTAACCCAATTCCGCTATGATGTTACTTTACATCTGGATACTGATGTTCAAAAAACGACAATTCCTTGGCTAAATTGGCAACGAGATCGGTTTTCTTTAGCGCAACTACAAGATAAACTGAAACTGGAACAACCAGAATATTTAGGTATCAGGGATGTGCCAAATCAACGATTACAAAAGGCGCTACAAATTTTAGACTGTTTAGAAAATCCTCCTGGGGTAACAACGGTGGGAGAATTGCGTCAATTGTTAGAAAAAAATACCGGGATAGGGATTAATCCTGAGCAAATGTGGCAACTGGGAGAACAGTTAGGTTACACTGTTCATCTCAGTTGGTGGGAAGGTAGTCAAGATGGTTCTTTTGATGTGGTTTTCTGTCGCCAGAATGCCATCTTAGAACCGATAATAAGTAAAGTTGATCAACAACCATACCCCAATTTTTGGGATGATGGGACGATTATTCCCAAATCCTGGACTGATTATACGAATAATCCCCTATACGGTAAATTAGTCCAGAAGTTGGTGCCACAGGTGCGGGAATTTGTCCAACAAAAGCTACCTAATTATATGGTTCCCCAGGCTTTTGTTTTGCTTAATACCCTACCTTTGACTCCTAATGGTAAAGTAGATCGGCTGGCTTTGCCTACACCCGATACAGCTACGCGCAATTTGGCTACGGGATTTCTCGCACCTCGTACCGCGATTGAAACTCAAATGTCTCAAATTTGGAGTGAAGTTTTGGGAGTCGAACGTATTGGAATTAAGGATAATTTCTTTGAATTGGGAGGACATTCTTTGTTAGCAACTCAGGTTATCTCTCGTTCCCGCGATCTTTTCTCGGTGGAATTGTCTTTACAAAATCTGCTGGAATACCCAACTATCGCTAATTTAGCCGAAATCATTGAAGTTCTTAGCGTTGCACCGAGAGAAACATCTATGACTGAAACCTTAGAAGATTATGAGGAAGGTGAACTATGAAAACAGTTGAATTTTTAGCTTATCTCAACAGTTTACAAATTAATCTATGGGTTGAAAATGATAAACTACGCTATCGTTCACCCCAAGGAGTAATGACCCCAGAATTATTGGGAAAGTTAAAAGAGCGGAAAGAGCAATTAATTGCTTTATTGCGCCAAAAAGCTGAGGATTTAAGTGAAGCAGAAGTTTATGATGTCGTCATTTGTGGCGGTGGATTAGCTGGTTTAACCTTAGCAAGACAGTTAAAACTGCAAAAGCCGAATATTTCTGTCATTGTTCTCGATAAAATAGCTCGTCCTTTACCAGAAGCCAGTTTTAAAGTGGGAGAGTCAACAGTTGAAGTGGGTGCTTTCTATTTAGCCAATACGCTTCAATTAACAGATTACCTTGAAAAGCAACATTTAGTTAAACTAGGATTGCGATATTTCTTTAACAATAGTGCTACTCATTTTCAAGATAGACCCGAACTAGGTTTATCAGAGTTTCATCTTCCTAATTCCTATCAAATTGATCGGGGTAAATTAGAAAATGATTTACGCACCTTTAATCTCGAAGCAGGAGTAGAATTATGCGAAAATTGTTCAGTTAATGAGATTGAACTCGCCGTTGGGTTACAGCAACATCATAAAGTTGTTTATACTCAAGACAAAGGAAATCATAAAAAAACTAAACTCATTCAAGCTAGATGGGTGGTTGATGCAATGAGTCGCCGTCGTTTTCTGCAAAAAAAATTAGGCTTAGATAAACCTAATAATGCTCAATTTGGTGCTGTTTGGTTTCGGATTGAGGGTCGCTTTGATATCAGCGATTTTGTCCCTAGTAGTGAAGAAAAATGGCATAATCGTGTTCCCAATAAAAACCGTTACTATTCTACCAATCATTTATGCGGTGAAGGTTACTGGGTTTGGACAATTCCTCTATCCACAGGTCATACCAGTATTGGTATTGTCGCTCGCCAAGATATTCATCCTTTAAAGAATTATTATAACTACGAACTGGCTTACCAATGGTTACAGAAAAATGAGCCGACTTTGGCTTTTCACTTAGCCGATAAAAAACCGGAAGACTTTAGGAAAATGCCCAAATATAGCTACTCATCTAAACAAGTATTTTCCTACAATCGTTGGGCTTGTGTCGGTGAAGCAGGGACATTTCCCGATCCTTTTTATTCTCCAGGTACCGATAATATTGGCTTTGGTAATTCCTTAACAACTCAGTTGATTACCCTTGATCTAGAAGGTAAACTGACGCAGGAAAAAGTCAAAGATGCAAATCGCTTTTATCTAAGCTATAGCGATGGAGTAACCTTGAATATTCAAAACGCCTACAATTGTCTGGGTAATGGCATGGTGATGGCAACAAAATTTATCTGGGATACGTTGTCAGGCTGGACATTTAGTGGTTTGATGATGTTTAATTCTATCTACCTTGACCAAGAATTTAGAACGAAAGTTCAACAGATCAATGGCAAATTTTTCCCCCTTTCCTATCGAATGCAGCAGTTATTTAAGGATTGGGCGAATCAATCTTTACATCGGGTTAATTTTGAATTTATTGACTATTTAGCAATTCCTTTTGTCGAGGAACTGCGATCACGAAATTTAAGATACAACCAAACCGAGTCAGAAATCATTGAAAACTATCTCAGTAGCTTAAAATTGTTAGAGGAGGTAGCTCAAGTTATGTTTCACCTAGCTCTAGAAGATACTATGCCAGAAATGTTACCAAAAGTTAGCTCTAATTCTTGGTTAAATGCCTGGGCAATTAGTCTAAATGCTAGTAAATGGGAATCTGATGGACTTTTTGCTCCTAAGAGTGAACCTCGTAATTTAGACCTAATTAAACAACAACTTTGGGAGGCAATTGGTAAGTGAAAGTAGGAGAATTTTTAGCCTATTTAAAGGGTTTAGACATTAAACTATGGCTGGAAGGCGAAAAACTTCGTTTTCAGGCTCCCAAAGGGGTTATGACCCCAGAAATTAAAGAAGAAATCGCTGCCCAAAAAACTGAAATTTTGGACTTTTTAAAGGCGGCAAAAATCCCAACTAATACTGTTGATTTAGAGATTATTCCCGGGTCACGGGATCAGGATTTACCCCTCTCTTTTGCTCAACAACGACTCTGGTTTCTGCAGCAACTTTCTCCCGATAGTCATTCCTATAATCTGTTGGAAGCTTTGCGGTTAGAAGGAAACCTCAATCTATTAGCTTTAGAACAAAGTCTCAGTGAACTGATTCGCCGTCACGAAATTTTAAGAACCACTTTTCCCATGGTAGAAGGGCAACCCATTCAGCGCATTGCTCCCCCTTCACCCGTCAGTTTACCCCTGGAAGATTTACAAGGTTTATCAAAGAATGAACAAACAGAACATCTGCAAGAAATAGCGATTGCTCTCTCCTTAAAACCCTTTAATCTAGCCAAGGAATCATTAGTCCAATTTAAGTTAATTAAACTGGGTTCTCAAGAGTATGTATTGCTGTTGAAGATGCACCATATTATTTACGATGGTTGGTCTTTGAGCATCTTCTTTGATGAATTATCTCAACTTTATGCGGCCTTTGTCCAGGGGTTGCCTTCCCCTCTCGCTAAATTATCGATTCAATACGCCGATTTTGCCGTATGGCAACGTCAATGGCTCACCGGTGAAGTCCTGGAACGTCAACTTAATTACTGGCAAAAACAGTTACAAGATGCACCTACTATTTTAGAATTGCCGACGGATTATCCCCGTCCCCCAATTCCTAGTTTCCGGGGTGATGGGCAGGTTTTTCGACTGAATCAAGACTTAACGCAACGCCTCAAACGGTTAAGTCAGGAGTCAGGAGCAACACTATTTATGACTTTACTGGCGGCTTTTTTTGTCCTAATTTCTCGTTATAGTGGTCAATTAGATGTTTTGGTGGGTTCTCCCATTGCTAATCGTAATAGTTCGGCAATTGAGAAATTAATGGGATTTTTTGCCAATACTTTGGCTTTAAGGGGTGATATGTCGGGAAATCCGAGTTTTATGGAGTTATTAGAACGAGTAAAGCAAACGACTTTATCAGCTTATGCCCATCAAGATTTGCCTTTTGAAATGTTAGTAGAAAAATTACAATTAAACCGAGATTTAAGTCATAATCCTTTGATACAGGTAATGTTCTCACTGCAAAATACTCCCCAATCTGAGGCAAGTTTATCTGGCTTAAAGATGGAGAGTTTGCCTTTATCTGTTGAGCTTAAAGCGCGATTTGATTTAGAGGTTAATTTTTGGGAGGTTGCTGATAGGTTAGAGGCGGTTTGGTGTTATAGTACGGATTTGTTTGCCGCTGGCACTATTAAGCAAATGGGGCAACATTTTCAGAATCTCTTAACTGCGATCGCAGTTAATCCCAAAACGGGAATTTTTGAGTTACCGATGTTAAGTGATGAAGAACGTTATCAATTGTTATCATTGTGGAACGAAACTCAAACAGATTATCCCAATAACAAATGTATTCATCAGTTATTTGAAGAACAAGTAGAACGGACTCCTAATAATATAGCAGTGGTCTTTGACCATGAATCCTTAACCTATTCAGAATTAAATAATCGAGCTAATCAATTAGCTCATTACCTGCAAAAATTAGGAGTAAAACCTAAGGAATTAGTGGGGATTTGTCTAGAACGTTCTTTAGAGATGATTGTGGGATTATTAGCTATTCTTAAAGTCGGTGGTGCTTATGTTCCGATTGACCCCGATTATCCCAAGGAACGCATTAGCTTTATGCTCCAAGATACCCAGGTTAAAATACTGTTAACCTGCGAATCTTTACAGACTTCCTTGCCAAATCATCAGGCTATTGTTGTCTGTTTAGACAAAGATTGGCAACAAATTAATCAAGCAAGTCAGGAGAATCTTAACAGCGCGGTTTCTGCGGATAATTTAGCCTACGTCATTTATACTTCTGGTTCTACAGGTAAACCTAAAGGTGTTGAGGTTATTCATCGTAGCGTTAATCGTCTTTTGTTGGGCGTAAATTACGCACATCTAGATGCAACACAAAGATTTTTACAAATGGCTCCCATTGCTTTTGACGCTTCTACCTTTGAGATTTGGGGTGCTTTATTACATGGTGCGAGATGTGTGATTTTTACGGAAGATATTCCTACCGCTACAAGTTTAAGAAATGCAATAGACAAACATGGCATTACTATTTTATGGCTAACGGCTGCTTTGTTCAATACAATTATTGACAATAATTCCCAAGCTTTATCAGGAATTAAACAGCTACTAATTGGTGGAGAAGCACTTTCGGCTGCTCATGTTCATAAAGCACTGGAAACTTTGCCATTGACGCAAATTATTAATGGATATGGACCAACAGAAAGTACAACTTTTACCTGTTGCTATCCTATTCCTACACAACTAGAGGCAACAATAAAGTCAATTCCCATTGGTTGTCCAATCTCCAACACACAGGTTTACATTTTAGATAACTATCTCCAACCTGTCCCGATTGGTGTAGTCGGAGAATTACATATTGCTGGTGCAGGATTAGCCAAAGGTTATCTTAACCGTCCCGAATTAACCCAAGAAAAATTTATCCCTAATCCTTTAAGTAATTACCCAGATTCTCGTCTCTATAAAACAGGAGATTTAGCGCGTTATTTACCCGATGGTAATATTGAATATGTAGGACGGATTGACAATCAAGTAAAAATTCGCGGCTTCCGCATTGAATTGGGAGAAATTGAGGCGGTACTTAGTCACAATGAGATGGTACAGTCTTCTTGTGTGATTGTTCGTGAAGATAATCCGGGGGAAAAACAGTTAGTTGCCTATATTGTGCCTAAGCTAGGAGTAAAGCTAACAAGTGACGATTTGCGTCAATTTCTTAGCCATAAATTGCCTGGTTACATGGTTCCGAGTGCCTTTGTGCTGCTGGAGTTTTTGCCTTTAACAGCTAACGGAAAAATTGATCGTCGTGCATTAAAAGCTCCTAGTAATACCAGTGATTCAGACAGATTTATTGAAGCGCGTAATCAGTTAGAATTAAACCTCGTGCAAATCTGGTCAAAAGTGCTAAAGATTGACAAAATTAGCGTGCATGATAACTTTTTTGACCTCGGTGGTCATTCCCTTTTAGCTCCTTATTTAATCACCCAAATTAAAGAACAGTTAGGCAAGGAAATTGCCGTAACCACACTGTTTCAAAACCCAACTATTGAACAGTTAGCGACCATTATCCAAACCGATTCAGATTCCTCTAACCAGTCTTGTTTGGTTCCCATTCAACCCCAGGGTTCAAAGCCACCTTTCTTCTGTGTTCCAGGCGCCGGGGGACGACCATTTTATTTTTACCATTTAGGACGTTATTTAGGAAAAGATCAACCTTTCTATAGTTTTGAAAATGATCTCTATCAACAGTTTGGAGAAATCACTCGTATTGAGGATATAGCCAGTATTTATCTTAAAGCCATGCAGGATTTACAACCCCAAGGACCCTACTTTTTGGGAGGACATTCCTACGGTGGTAATGTGGCTTTTGAAATCGCTCAACAGTTGGTTAATCAGGGTCAACAAGTGGCATTACTAGCAATCATTGATTCTTCAGCACCCACTTATAAAGACAAACAAATTTTGCTTGATTATATTAATTGGGATCATGCGCGATGGTTAGCTGAAGTCAGCAAAGGTATCGAAGTTTATTTAGATAAAACCATCGATATTTCCTATGAAACTCTTCAACTCTTAACAGTGGAGGAACAATTAAAATACGCCTTAAACTTTTTTAAACTGGCTAATATGCTTCCTCCCAATGCGGAAACTAGGCAGCTTGAAAAAATTGTCCAAGCCTATAAAACTAGCTGTTTATGTCTGATTGATTATCTCCCTAAACAGATTTATCCTGGTAAAATTACGATTATACGGGCCAGTGAGGAATTATCTGATGATCCAAATAAAGATTTAATAGCTGGAGATTGCGAGGATTCCTCTTTAGGCTGGAGTGAATTTTCTACAGAGCCAGTTGAGATTCATTTCGTACTAGGAAATCATGTCTCGATTATGGTAGAACCCCATGTCCAGATTTTAGCCGAAGAGTTAAAAGTTTGCCTTGAGATTTGATACCAAACCCGTTTTTAAGACTATGATTAACTCCCAATCCAACTTGAAAAACCCAGTTAAGTACCTAAGCAAAATTAGTTACACATTTCGATAAAGCTTTTGCCTTTTGCCTCTTGCATGAGTGCCTATCTTCACTAGGAAATTTATTTTGCAAGACTACTTATCAATTGTTTCTCCCCAATCTCCTCTATCTTTTAAACAGGATTTAATCTAAGAACTGACGATTTTCTACAAGTTGTGTGAACGGTAAGACTAATGTAGAATGCTGCAAGGCATCTGATTGCTAGACAGCCGATTTGTATTCTTTTGCCTTACCATGGATTTTATATGACTGAAATCCCGACCAACCAATCCAACTTAGTGATTTTAGGAGTCTCATCAATGACGGAAACTACTGAAACGGCCATTCCCAAGGATTTTCTCGGAATTAATCCCACAGAAATCAACAAAAAACTTGTCTCCTGGGGAATTTCTCTAGATGAAGTTGTTCAAAAACTTGCTTCTCTGGGACTCCCCGGCATTATTTTCATTATTGCTATTGCCGCATCCAGCACTACTGCCTATCCTGCAATTTACGCACTTTTAGGGTTAGGCGGTCCGCTGGGACTAATTGGTGGACTTGGGGTCTTAGGCATCTCTACCATTATTGGTGACATTGTTACGGGTTATGGCATTGAGGCACTGCTTAAAACGGTCTATCTCAAACGTCGTGAAACAGAAACTCAAGAATATCTCATCAATGAGGTGGAAGGTTTACCAATTTCTCAAGTTCTAAAACTTAACCTGAAAAAGGCTATTGAAGTCGAAATTACTGCCGAAGAACCCGTTGCTCCCAAAGAAGTCGAAATTGCTGAAGAGTAGTTTTAACTTAACTAAGCACTTTCTCCCTCCTCTACCCGGCTGTCTCCACCAGCCAATTGACTTGTTTAGCAAACCCTAAATACAACAAAAAACCGCCATAAATCTTACTCCTGCTTGACTTATGGCGGTGGTTTATTTCTGTCTGAATTACTGAAAGCAATCTTGAAATTAATTAACTATCTTCCCAGTCAGAAGGCCATTTCCAAGTCCAAACGGGAGCGGGTTCAGAATCGGGGGGGGAATCGGGGGTCGGAGCCTCGTCTTGGTCCGCCGATAAAAAACGAGCAAAGAAGGGGATTGCTTTACTTTGTTCGCTATTAGGATAATTCATGGTCATTCCTAGTTTTGAGTGGCAGCTTTTTCAAGATAGCTGCGATTACCCTGTGATAGTAACATATATTGCCGTCTTACTCAAGTCAAATACTCACCTTACCCGCACTTTCATGGGTGACACTTATAGCGGTATTCAGAGTCATGAGGTGCGACGATTTTCTTCCCTGTCCCCCGCTCCCCATTCCTAATTCAAAAGCGATAACTTCTGTCCCTCACCAGATATGATAATATAGATTGATGGTTATAGGTTAATTGATAAAAACTTTTTTTACCATTAAATTGGGCTGTTAGTTGAACCTCTAAGGGAAATTTATCGGTATCTAAGCAAAAAGCTGTGGCTCCTTTTTTTCTATCGCCTCAGCCACGCGGTCAATATCTAGTGCCTTAACAGGAGTTTGGCAAGCATTGCTATAACCCACTTCTCACTTCCCACTTCCCGCTCTACTAAGCCAAATCGTGTTAAACTAATGTAGTTTTTTGCCGAAAGAGTTAAGTGAGTTTAAAAATGGATAAAAATGAATGGATTGCTAGATTCGATGATTTAATTTGTAGTCCTTCGATTCGAGAGTTTTATGGTGAAAGAGAGTTTTTTAATGTCGGTTATTGGCTCTCCCATACCCAAGATCAACAGGAAGCATCCTCCACTCTGATGGAGAAACTTTTAGAATTTATTCCCAACAAACAGGGAACAATTCTTGACGTTGGCTGTGGTTTAGGAGCAACTACTCATTATCTTCTCAAATATTATCCATTGACAGCAATTGTAGGCATTAACATTTCTCCCACACAAATTGCCAGAAGTCTCTTGAATTTTCCCGAAGGTAAATTTCTGTTAATGGACGCAGTAGAGATGGATTTTGCCGATGATTCTTTTGAGCAAATTATTTGTGTAGAAGCGGCTTTTTATTTTAATACTAGACAGCAATTCTTGCAAGAAGCTTGGCGAGTATTAAAGCCGGGGGGAACCTTAATTCTCTCAGATCTGAGTTTTGCCACAACAGAACTTTTAGGGGATTGGACAGTTCCCCAAGCAAACAGGGTCAAAGATATTGCAGAGTATCAAAATCTTTATCAACAGGCAGGGTTTAAAGATGTTCAATTTGTCGAGGTGACGGAGGAGTGCTGGTTCAGACATTTTCGCTATCTTAAATCTTGGTTAACAGAGGAATTGCAATCAGGAAAATTAGACGAAGAAACCTATAATTTAAACATTAAGCCTCTGGATAATTTGCTAAGTTCCTCGTCCATAACTTATTGGTTAGTTGCTGCCCAAAAGCCAGTCAATATGCTGTAATAGCTGTAAGTTTTTCTGAAATTTTTGGAGACAAAAAAATGTTTGATTCCTTATCGGGTAAAAAAGTCGTTATTATTGGTGCAAGCTCCGGGATTGACCTAGCGATTGCCGAAAAATTGCTCTCCCTGGGGGCAAAAGTGGTGCTTTCCCATGCTTCTCAAGAGAAATTAGCTGCGGCTGTTGCCCTAATTTCCGGGGAGATTGAAGCCAAAACTGTTAATTTTTTAGAAGAAGATTCTGTTAATGCCTTTTTTGCAGAAATTGGCAACTTTGACCATTTAGTAGTAACCTCTCTGGGAGACAGAAATATGCCGCGAGCCTTATTAACTGAAATGACCACAGAAACGGCCCAGGGAGGTATGGATAAATTCTGGGCCACCTTTTTAGCAGTGCGTGGCTCCCTGAAAACTTTGGCCAAGGACGGTTCTATTACCCTGACATCAAGCGTCACTATCTTCAAATATTCCAAAATGGGCGGAATTTCCGTCATAGCCGCCGCTAATAGTGCCGTAGCCGTATTTGGACGCGCCCTCGCCCTAGAACTCGCTCCTGTTCGCGTTAACGTTGTTGCCCCCGGATTAATAGAAGATACAAGTATCTGGAGCAGTCAAAGTGATTCGGAACGCTCCGACCTGAGCAAATGGGCGGTTTCTGCTCTACCTGTCGAACATTTAGGGCAACCCGAAGAAGTCGCCCTAGCAGTATTGAGTTTGATTATCAACCCCTATATGACAGGTGTGGTTTTACCCGTGGACGGTGGAGTTACTCTTTAATCCCTAACGGGATTTCAACCCTCAACCCGGGAAAGTGATGCTAAATCCTGTTTAAAAGGTCTAGGGGGGAGTGGGAAGTGGGTTTTTAAAGTTGCATTAAGGGTTCATCATAGTACACAAGTTCTATAGTATGCGATCGCTGTTTTGGGTATCGTACCTATACCCTACTGAATTTTACTTATTAATCCACTTTTCGACTGCAAAAACAAAAATCAGTCCATATCTTGACTGTAAAAACGGGATATTAATTTTATATGGGCTATTGACAAGCCTAAAAGCTTTCTTTAAACTAGATTCAGTACATAAACAAAAATTCCGATAAGTACCTATTGCAGTAGGACTTCTCGGACGTTTGTATGTACTTAATTGTTTTTGGACATTTTTTCAAGGTTAATTATGACTCAGATCACATCGGCTGTCAATGACGACGGCTACCGTTCCAGTGCTGACCTCGTACACTGTCAAAGACAAGATGAAGCGCAGACTTTAGCTTTCGCTGATTCGGCCACATCGGGAGCGAGAGTTTTTATTTGTCATGTTTACGAACAGGGGGGAAGAACTCATCTAGTTTTTTCTCTACCTTGTAGTCTGCTGATTGAATTGGCAAAATTACAGAGTGCTGAAGCTAAAAAGAATAAGTCTAATGCGGATGAAGTCATGAACAGACCACTTATTCCCCAGCACGTTAACGAGATTGCAAAGTATTTGCTAGAAACAGATCAGTATATTTTGCCCCCATTCATCTTTAACTCGAATACACCGATCAAAGTTTTTACCTATGGTGCAGGTCCAGTCAAATTCGGTTATGCTGTTATGCCAATAGATGTAGAACTTTATGTTACTGATGGTCAACATCGGTTAAAAGCGATCGAAAAAGTTTTACCTGAAAAACCTGACTTGCGTAACGACAGCGTAACTGTGCTGGTAGTTCAAGAAGCAGATATGGATCAAATTCATCAAGATTTTGCCGATTGTGCCAAAAATAAACCCATTCCTCCTGCTTTATTGGCTGCTTTCGACGTTACCGATCCTCTTGCTAAGTTGACTCGGACAATTACTAAAGATTTAGTCATTTTCAATGGACGGATTGATAAAATCTCTCGTACTATCGGAAAAGACACCAAATATATGTTTACTATGAGTCAGTTAAGAATCGGTGTCGCTGAATTTCTCTTTGGTTCATCTCGAAAACCAGTTATAGAATCTCATTCTCGTCAAAGTAAGAGTGAATTTTTGCTAATGTTAGAGAGATTGACGATTTTTTACACGGAATTTGCCAAAAATAACGATACTTGGCGACTTTTGCTACAACCTGCATCTCAAACGGTCAATCTCAACTTATACGATCTCAGACAACAGCGCGTGGATTTTAATACGGTTGGGTTTCAGGTACTTAGTCGCATTGGACATTTAATCTTTTTTGGCCAAGAATTCGCTGATTTACAGCGAGAAGCTCTAATTAAAGCACTTGCAGGTTTGGATTATACCCGTGACTCAGCTTTATGGCTAAATAGTATCGTGATTGATGATGCTGGTGCTAAAAAGATAGTTACACAGACAACAGCAGTCGATAAAGCGTTTAAAATCGCCAGAGATGCTGTACAAGAGAAAACTGGGATAGTTTTAATCTAGTTTCGAGTAGATTTACAGCAATTCGGTCTTACATCCCTTCTGAAATCACAAACAGAGATCGAGCAGTTTTGCTTTATCTCTCTTTTCCTGTGCCTATTGATAGGTTTTACTAATTAGACATACAGTATAGAGAGGAGAACTTTAAAAGTATATGTGTAATGACCGCAATCCAAACCTCTCTACTACCGAATCGTACTATTGATGAGTTCGTAGAAGATGTTAAACTACTGACTCAAGAAGTACAAAAGCTCTACTGTTTAGATGAGATTCCTTGGATTATTGGTGTTTCTTGGGGAAAAGATAGTTCAGCAGTTTTACAGTTAATCTGGAATGCGATCGCTGCTTTACCATTAGAGAAGCGACAAAAAACTATTCATGTCATCACCACCGACACAATGGTTGAAAATCCCATTGTCTCTGCATGGGTTAGAAAGTCGATGGAAAAGCTGGAAAAAGCTTCAGAAGCTCACAGAATGCCATTTACATCACATTTACTCTATCCTGCTGTGGAAGATCGCTTTTGGAGTGGATTAATAGGTAAGGGTTATCCTGCTCCCCGTTTGAAATTTCGTTGGTGTACTGGAAGACTGAAAATTAACGCTTCTAATAACTTTATTCGTGAAGTCATCAGAAATTGTGGGGAAACAATATTAGTTTTGGGAATCCGCAAAACAGAAAGCTCTCGTCGTGCTAAGGTGATGGAAAAATTAGAAGCTAAAAGACTTCGTGAGCGTTTGAGTCCTAATGCAAATATGCCAAATTCTCTTGTTTATAGTCCGATCGAAGATTGGCGTACTGATGAAGTATGGATGTACTTAATGCAGTGGGAAAATCCCTGGGGAGGAGATAACAAAGAATTATTAGCAATGTATCGAGGAGCGACTGCGGATAATGAATGTCCCTTAGTGGTGGACACCTCAACCCCTAGCTGTGGAAGTTCCCGTTTTGGTTGTTGGGTGTGTACTTTGGTAGATAAAGATACATCGCTGAGTATGATGGTTCAGAATGACGAAGAAAAAGAATGGTTGCAACCACTGGTAGAACTCAGAAATGAATTAGATCTTTTGGATGATAGAGAGAGACGTGATTTTCGTCGTCTTGTTGGGAAAGTACAATTATTTGAAAGAAACTTAAATGGAGAAATATCGATCGAACCCATACCGGGCCCTTATACTAAACAATGGCGAGAATATTGGCTAAGACGGGTATTAGAGGCTCAGGAGAGCGTGCGTACTAATGCTCCAGAGGAGATGAAAGATATTACCCTAATTACCACGGAGGAACTCAGCGAAATTCGCCGGATTTGGAGGGAAGAAAAGCACGAATTTGATGACCAATTACCGAAGATTTATAAACAAGTGACTGGAGAAACTTTTCAAGACCCGCGACCGGGAGCGGATAATAATCTTTTGGGGAGTGAAGAATGGGATATACTCGCGGATATCTGTGCCGAGGATTCCATGCACCTAGAATTATTGGCTAAACTGATCGATACGGAACGTCAATATTTTCTCAAAATCTCTCGCAAGGGTATTTACAAAGATCTAGAAAAATGCTTTGAATCTAGTTCTCGTAGTAAAGAGGAAGCGATCGAAAATGCCCGTTATGTCTATGATCTAAAGAATGCCGCTCAAAGTGGCAATATTGCTCAGGTGAAAGAACAACTAAAAGAGAGTTTTAGTGAACCGGAAAAAGACCCGCAAAAACAGTTAACTTGGGCCAGCATGAAATTCCCTACAACCGATGAGGAGGAGGAATAACGGGTTTATTTTACCCGTAAACATCCCTGGATTTTCCCGGCCGCATTTCCCCTATCTAGGGTTTGCTGAATAAATCTAAAAACCTTATCCAACAAGGTTTTTAGACTTTTTTTCCCTCAAAAAGTGCCGCCCCTTGGAGTGATTGGGGGGAAAATTCCGGGACTTTTTCCCTGAAAATTAGGTAATTGACCACCTGAAAATGGGTAAAACCCCACACCCCACACCCCAACCCCCAACCCCCAACCCCCA
>NZ_SFBY01000201.1:0-16136 GCF_007095505.1 Microcystis sp. M_QC_C_20170808_M3Col | reverse complement strand
TTTTACGCAGGGGGTACTTAGATAAAATCAGTATAGCACAATAAAAGTTAAGTTAACAAGCTATAGTTTAAAAAGCCGTCCTAAAAGGACGGGGCTTTAACCCAAAATTTCGGTAAAAAGTTCCAGAAATCACGCCAACAAGCTTCGGCGCGGTGAGGTGGATAAAGATCGCCTCCGGGGTAAAAAATGGTGGTAAATTGACTTAAGACAGTCTGACGAGCGTTATCAACGATAATATTAGCATTATCCCGCAGTTTTCGAGCTTGTTGACTATAAACAAGTAAATCAGGCTCTAAATTGACGATAGTATCTAAATCGCTATCGCTGAGATAGCAAGTTTGATCATCTGCTTGTTGCCAAATAGCGATCGCTGCTTGCTGATAGGGCCAATCAGCGAAACTGATGATTCTCGCTTTTGGGATTAATTGCTGGGCGCGCTCACTCAAAGGCATCGATCGCTCTCCGTTAGGTCAGATTAGGCAGTTAAGATCACTTCTATCATAAATGATCGAAAAATTAGCGATAACTCAAGATTTTTTGAAATCTATCCAAGAGGATCGCTTACAATAAACAAAAGCTAAGTCATTATATTTTGATCATCATGTCAGTTTTAATAGCGATCGGTGTACTTGCCCTATTAATTGTCGTTCACGAATTGGGTCATTTTGCCGCTGCTCGTTGGCAATCTATCCATGTTAATCGCTTTTCTATCGGTTTTGGTCCAGCTTTAGCTAAATATCAAGGTAAAGAAACGGAATACGCCCTCCGCGCCATTCCTTTAGGGGGTTACGTTGGTTTTCCCGATGACGATCCCGATAGTCAAATTCCCAATAACGACCCTGATTTATTACGCAATCGTCCTGTTTTCGATCGAGCTATCGTCATTAGTGCGGGAGTAATTGCTAATTTAATTTTTGCCTATTTTTTGCTTGTTACCCAAGTCGCTACGGTGGGTTTTCCCCAAATTAACTATCAAGAAGGGGTAATTATTCCTGAAGTTTTTACGGCTGAAAATTCCGTCGCTAAACAAGCGGGAATACAAGCGGGGGATATCGTTCTCGCTATCAATGATCAGCCCCTTGGTGCTTCTCAAAATGCCATTATTGACTTCCGTGACATTATTCAATCTTCCCCCGCTCAACCCCTAAAATTAACCATCAAACGCCCGACAGAAACGATCGATTTAATCGTTACTCCTGAATTGGGAAGTGATGGTCAGGGTAAAATTGGGGTTAGATTGGCTCCTAACGGTGAAGAAACTCGCCTGAAAGCCGATAATTTTGGGCAAGCTTTTAGCTTGGGTGCGGGGGAATTTCAGCGATTAATCCTATTAACCGTGCAAGGTTTTGGGCAGTTAGTTAGTAACTTCAAAGACAGTGTTCAACAGGTAGCAGGACCGGTTAAAATTGTCGAATATGGAGCGGCGATCGCTCGTAATGATGCGGGTAATCTTTTTCAATTTGCCGCCCTAATTAGTATTAACTTAGCGGTAATTAATATTCTGCCTTTACCTGCTCTTGATGGTGGTCAATTAGTATTTTTATTAATCGAGGCTTTGGTAGGTAAACCTCTCCCGACTAAACTGCAAGATAACATCATGCAAACAGGTCTAGTTTTACTCTTAGGATTAGGAGTTTTCTTAATCGTGCGCGACACGGCTAACCTAGCAGTTTTTCAGGATTTATTCCAGTGATGGACTCTCGAAAAAAAACTGAACCTCAACTGCGCGCCCTAGAAATTTTAAGCAACTTAAAGCGATTATATCCAGAGGCAACCTGTAGCTTAAATTATCAAACTCCCGTGCAGTTATTGGTGGCAGTGATTCTCTCGGCACAATGCACTGATGAGCGGGTAAATAAGGTGACTCCTGCTTTATTCGCTCGTTTTCCCGATGCTAAATCCTTAGCTTTTGCCGAGCGAGAGGAGTTAGAAACTCTCATTCATTCCACGGGATTCTATCGCAATAAAGCTAAAAATATTCAGGGTGCTTGTCAAAAAATCCTCAAGGATTTTCAGGGGGAAGTACCCAAGACAATGGAGGAATTATTAACTTTACCCGGGGTAGCTAGAAAAACGGCTAATGTGGTACTCGCTCACGCTTACGGGATTATTGAGGGGGTGACAGTAGATACCCACGTTAAGCGCTTAAGTAATCGTTTGGGTTTAACTACTAATAACGATCCAGTGAAAATTGAACGGGATTTAATGGCTTTACTACCTCAACCGGATTGGGAAACTTTTTCTATTAGTATTATTTACCACGGCCGGGCAGTTTGTAAAGCAAGAAATCCCGCTTGTTTTTCCTGTCAATTGGCCACTCTTTGTCCCGCGGCAAAAGTAAGCTAATTAAGTAGGGAGGCACAATTATTTGTAGGATGGGTTAGCGGTAGTGTAACCCATGCAGACGTTGGGTTTCATACGTCAACCCAACCTACGTTCTCACACCTGATAACTGAAAACTCACACCTGATAACTGATAACTGATAACTGATAACTGATAACTGATGTGGGGGGCTATAATGGGAAAAAATAGCTCATCCATCAATCTTATGAGTCAAGGATCTCGGCAAGAAATAAAAACCCAAGCAATAATCCTCGCTACTTTTGTGGCGATTTTTTGGCTGTTAGAGATTTTAGATCAATTTGTTTTTCGGGGCAGTTTAGACATTTTCGGGATTATTCCGCATCAAGTCATCGGATTGCGGGGTATTCTTTTCGCACCTTTCCTACACGGTGACTTTCCCCATCTTATCGCTAATACGGTTCCTTTCCTGATTCTCGGTTGGTTGGTGATGTTACAGGAAACCAGTGACTTTTTTATTGTGACTGGGTTGACTATGCTGGTGGGGGGGTTAGGAGTCTGGTTATTTGCTACTCCCGGCTCCATCCATATCGGGGCAAGTATCTTGATTTTTGGCTATTTAGGTTTTTTATTACTGCGGGGCTATTTCCAGAGAAATATTCCTTCTATACTCTTGTCAATTCTAGTCTTTTTACTCTACGGTGGCACAATTTGGGGCGTTTTGCCTTCCCGTCCGGGGATTTCTTGGCAAGGACATTTATTTGGTTTCCTAGGCGGGGTTTTAGCCGCCAAATTAATCGCCACCGAAAAGAAACATTACCTCTAAATGGGGGAAGCTTCTATCTCGCTACATACTTCATAAAAATCGGTGACAGGCGGTTTTGCAAACAGAGGAGCCATGGATTTCAGCAATAATTCATGGGTTTCGCTTTTATTGGCCTCCATATCATCGATTTTATCCCAGATGATCACGGCAATTCCTTCGTCGGTTCCGGGTTTTTGCAGCAGAAAAGCCCCTTGGAATCCCGTGGAATAGGTGGAAACGGCCTTTTCGTAGAGTTTTTGGGCCTCGGAAAAACACCCCGGTTTGAATTCACCAATAGCCACATAGGCGTATTTATGTTTGAGAAAATCGAGAAATTCTGGCATGGCAATGAGGGGAAATGGAATAAATCTTTCTTTCTACTCTCATTAAAACTTAGATCGATCGCCCCCTCCGCCCCATCCACATATTTTTTTAACTAAGCTTCCCCAATTGTCTCTTTTTTTGTTAGCTTATATGTAGTCGTTATGAGTTTGTATAAGTTCTATGATCAAAATCGTTGGTATTAATGGCAGTTTACGCCCCGGATCCTATAGTGCGATGGCGTTAGAAGTTGCTATCAGTCGAGTACAGGGGTTAGGAGTAGAAACGGAGATAATTGACCTGAGAAAACTCTCTTTACCCTTCTGTAACGGGGGAGATGACTATTCTGACTATCCCGATGTGGCCAAAATGCAGCAAACGGTTAAATCGGCAGCGGGATTAATTTTGGCGACACCGGAGTATCATGGCAGTGTCAGTGGTGTGATGAAGAATGCCCTAGATTTAATGAGTTTTGAGGAGTTATCGGGAAAGGTTGCTGGATTAATCAGTGTTTTAGGCGGCCAATCCAATAGTAACGCCCTAAATGATTTAAGAATCATTCTCCGTTGGGTTCACGCTTGGGTAATTCCGGAACAAATTGGCTTAGGACAAGCGTGGAAAGTCTTCAACGAAGAAGGAGAAATCCTTGACGAGAAGCTTTCCCAACGTTTTGACGCTTTTGCGCGAAGTTTAGTCGATAATACCCGTAAACTCAACGATATCTAGTAATATCGATGGTGATTTTACCGGTGAAATGGGGAATTGGGGCGGCAGGTTTCGATAATTGTACTCTTACCTGTCGCACTCGATCGAGTTGTAGGATATCCTCAGCGATAACCGTGGCCAATTTTTCCACTAGGGCAAATTTGCCGGTTTCAATCTGGTGTTTGACAATTTCGATCGCCTGTCGATAATCTAGGGTATCTTCAATTGCGTCACTTTTGCCAGCAATGCTGATATCAACTTCTAGGGATAAATCCACCTCAAACCATTGACCTAAAACCTGTTCTTCGGCCAGATATCCTGTGTAACCGTAGGCACGAATTCCCGTAACGTGAATAGTATCCATAGATAGTTAAAGCTTGCTGAATAAATCTAAAAACTTTGTTGGATAAGGCTTTTAGACTTTTTTTCCCTCAAAAAGTGCCGGACTTGGGGGTGATCGGGGGTAAAATTCAGGTACTTTTTCCCTGAAAATTAGGTAACTGACTACCTCAAAATCGGTAAAACCCTACACCCTAAACCCCACACCCTGCCCCCACGAAAAACTTTTTCAGCAGACCCTAGTTAAATTAAAAAACTGGCAGCGTTGGTCACAAAGATGAAGTGTAACCTAATTTGGTATCGACGACCCACTCCCGAAAAGGAAAACTTCCTACCCGACCATTAAGATAACTGCTATAAATTATAGTTTAGACGGCTCTTACCTGTTCGGCGTAATCTTTGGAGCGTAGTTGACGGAAACCTTGAAAAGCCAGTTGTCTCAAGTTTAGAGGTAAATAGGAAAGCAGTAAACCCAGTCTAGCTCGTCGGGATTTTCCTAACAATTGCGAGGCTTTTTCTATTAAAACTCGCCCAGCTTCGGTTTCTCCCTTTTCAATTAATTTTATTCCCAAACATTCCTCTAAAAAAGCCATCCTTTTCACTCTTTCCTCTTCTAACTTTACATCATTAAAGTGATAACTTTCTGTACAAAACAAGTTTGCTTGCAAAAAGTGAACCGCTTGTTTTAAGCTAGTTTGACCCCCATGAAAACGATATTCCATTAATAATTCCGGCAGAAAATAAGCTTGTTTTCCCGCTAAAGCTAAACGCACTAATAAATCAAAATCTTCACAACCATCCGCTTCAGCGCGCATATAATCCACATCGGCCAAAGATTGATAACGAAAAAGAGTCGAACCCACCTGTAAACTTTTACAGGAAAAAGTTTGTCTTTCTAAATCAGGAATAATGCCTTGTTTTAATCTATCTTTGCCCCATTTCGCTGAATTTTTTTTTGTTGCTGATACAACTCTTTGTCCAAATTTATCAATAATCCAGTGATCGGTACAGACAAAATCAACGTTTTTTTCTTGATCTAAAATAGGGACAGTTTTCGCTAAAAATTCAGGAGTTAGTCCATCGTCATCATCGAATTTAATAAAATATTCTCCCCGAGCTGCTGTAAAACCGGATCGCATATTTAAACTTCTGCCCATATTTTGGGGATGACGCAGATAAATTATTCTCGAATCCTCAACTGCTGCCACCACTTCTGGGGTACGATCAGAAGAACCGTCATCACAGACAATTAACTCAAAATCTTCATAAGTCTGCCGCAACACACTATTAATCGAATAGGTGAGATAATCGGCGCGGTTATAGGTGGGAATACAAACAGTTACTTTCGGCATAATATTTCAGTCATCAGTTACAGCCTTTCGCATAAACATAAAGTATAACCTAATTTGGTATTGACGACTGGCTCCCCAAAAGGAGAACTTCCTATCTCACCATTAAGATAACTGCTGTATCAGTTATTAGTCAAGAGGGATATCGGGATATCAGGAGAAAAAGCGTTCGACAAAAGCTCGCGCCGAAGTCTGATAGCTGACGGCTGAGGGCTAAAAAGTATTTTTACATTGTTCTCAAGGGATGTTAAGTTTTAGGATATTAAATGAGTAACCTTGATAGCCATGGCTCCTAAAATAGCAGGGATTATCTGTACCCACAACCGCGATCACTACCTAGCAGGAGCGATCGATAGTCTTTTAGCGCAAACCTGTCCAGATTGTGAGATTTTAGTGGTTGATAACGCATCCACCGATAAAACCCGTCAAGTGGCCCAGTCGCGTCTGGGAGATGGGCGGCTAAAATACGTTTACGAACCTATTTTAGGGCTATCTACCGCCAGAAATCGCGGTGCGAAGGAAACTAGAGCACCGATTTTAGCCTATTTGGATGACGATGCGATCGCTAGTCCTCAATGGTTAGAAATTCTGTTAAATGCCTACGAAAATAACGAAAAACTGGCAGTAGCTGGCGGAAAAGTCACCTTAATTTGGCCGCAAGGCTACAGTCAACCCAATTGGTTATCCGATGAGTTAGCAGAGGGTTTAGGGGCTTTCGATTTGGGCGACAATGTGGTATACATTAGCCAGGCGAATTTAACTCCGCGAGGCGTTAATTACTCAATTCGGCGGGATTTCTTGGAGAAAATTGGCGGTTTTGACCCTAATTTGGGAAGAATTGGCAAAAAACTTCTCTCTAACGAGGAATTGTACACTACGGAACTGGCACTCGCCCAGGGATGGCAAGTGGGCTATTTTCCCGAGGCACTGGTGGAACACAATGTGGCACCAGAAAGAATCAATCGTCAATGGTTTATGCGTCGCAGTTGGTGGCAAGGCATCAGCGAACACTACCGGGAAGAAGTGGCAGGAAGGACGGGATTGGCTCAATTTAGGCGAGGAGGTGAGCGTTTAGCGAGAGGATTGGTTAAATCTGTCAAATTTATCAATGATCCTGCTAAAAGGTTTGAGAATCTTCTCTATGCCTACGGACAAATCGGTTATTTAAGCGAAGCCGCCAAGGCGATGTTAAACCCTCAAAAGTAAATTATTGTAAATAAATGAGTAAAAAAGCGTTAATTTGTGGTATATCGGGGCAGGATGGAGCCTACCTAGCCGAATTACTGTTAAAAGCAGGCTATACAGTTTGTGGCACCTCCCGGGATGCCCAAATGTCCTCTTTTAGTAACCTGAAACGTTTGGGAATCAAGGAACAGGTAAAACTAGAATCGATGGCACTGAACGACTTTCGCAGTGTCCTACAAGTCTTAATTAAAATTCAGCCCGATGAGGTCTATAATTTGGCTGGACAAAGTTCTGTGGGTTTATCCTTCGAGCAGCCAGTGGAAACCTTAGAAAGTATTGCCACGGGAACCTTAAATCTCTTAGAAGCAATTCGATTTACCGGAGCAAAAATTAAATTATATAATGCAGGATCGAGTGAATGTTTCGGGGATATCGGCGATAATTCTGCCGACGAAAATACCCCTTTTCGTCCTCGCAGTCCCTACGCTGTGGCCAAATCGGCGGCTTTTTGGGAAGTGGCTAATTATCGAGAAGCCTACGGAATTTTTGCCTGTTCAGGCATACTTTTCAATCATGAATCTCCCCTGCGTCCCGAGCGCTTTGTTACCCAAAAAATTATCGCTGCCGTGGCTAGAATTGCCCAAGGAAGTCCCGAGACTTTACACTTAGGAAATATCGATATTCAAAGGGATTGGGGTTGGGCCCTGGAGTACGTTGAAGCGATGTATTTAATGCTGCAACAGGAGCAACCCGATGATTACGTCATTGCCACGGGAGAAAGTTCAAAACTGGAGGATTTTGTCGCCACAGCTTTTGCTACTGTTGGCTTAAATTGGCAAGATCATGTAATTTCCGATCGAAGTTTATTAAGACCAACAGATTTAGCCATTAGTCGCGGCAATCCCAACAAAGCTAAGGAAAAATTAGGTTGGCAAGCACAATACAAAATGACTGATATTGTCCGCATGATGGTAGAAAATCGTTTGGAGAAATAGCTATGAATATCTTAATGATTAGCTCCGCCTTTCCCTATCCACCAACCAGAGGAGGAACTCAGGGCAGAACTTTTAATTTACTCAAGTATCTCAGCAAAAATCATGATATTACTCTCATCGTTCAGCGTGGTGCTGATGTCAGTGATGAGGAGGTAGAAAAGTTAGGTAACTTTGTTAGTGAATTGGTAGTTTTTCCCCGTCCTCGAGATGTCAAAACTGGAATAATTGCTAAACTGCAAAGATTAGCTCAATTCCTGCAAACGGGAACCCCTCCCAATGTACTTTTTGGCTATTGTCAAGAGATGCAGAACTGGATAGATAGGGCAGTTAAGAGTCAAAAATTCTCAGTAATTACCAGTGAACATAGTGTTAATGAAATTTATATTCGTCCCCAATGGCAACGGCAAATTAGGACAGTAATTGATGTGCATAGTTCCCTCTATCAAACCTGTAAAAGTCAATTAGAAGTTGGGGTTTCTAGTCAAGAATTACGGGATCGTCTCTACCTTCCTCTCATGCGTCGCTACGAACAAAAAACTGTGCAGAAATTCTCAAAAATTGTCGTCACCACCGATGATGATCAAAAACAAATGGAAGAATTTGCTCCCAATGGAGAGATTTATTTAATTCCTAATGCAGTAGATTTAGATTTGTTTCCCTATCGTCCCGAGGCTCCTGCTGGACATAATTTAGTTTTTATTGGTGGGTTAGATTATTGGGTTAATATCGATGCGGCCTGTTTTTTAGCTAGGGAAATTTTACCTCGTATTCAAATTACTTACCCCGATACTACTTTAACTCTAGTCGGTGCTAATCCATCCCTAGAAGTGCAAGAATTAACTAAGTTAAAAGGAGTGATTGTGACGGGACGAGTACCATCAATGACCACCTATCTTCATCAGGCAACTGTGGCAGTTATTCCCCTAAGAACGGGTTTTGGAATGAAGTTTAAAACCCTAGAATCTATGGCCGCAGGGGTGCCTGTGGTGGCCAGCGATCGAGGTTTAGAAGGGTTAACAGTGGAAGGAAATAATGTTCCTTTAGCAGCCTTAAGGGCTAATAGTATTCAGGAATATTGTACGGCGATTAGTAGTCTTTTTGAATCGGCAGAGTTGCGAGAAAAATTATCTAGAAACGCTCGCAAGTTAATCGAAGATAATTATACTTGGCAGCAAGCAGCCGCTAAGTACGAAAAAGTTTTGACTGCTGATATTTGTTAGACAATTTCTCTAATTTTTTGTAAATTAATATGCTATCAAATCAAATAACAGTGAAAATATCTGTGGTTGTTCCTCTCTATAATGAAGAGGAAAATATCGATGTTCTCTTTAGCCGACTTTTAGCAGTTTTAGAGGCACTAAATACCAGTTATGAGGTCATTTGCGTCAATGATGGTAGTCGTGATAATACTCTCAAAAATCTCGTGGAATATCATCAACGTTATCCAGAAATTAAAGTGGTTAATTTATCCCGTAATTTTGGTAAAGATATTGCCATGTCAGCAGGAATTGATTACAGTCAATGGATGGCAGTAATTCCTATTGATGCTGATTTACAAGATCCCCCCGAATTAATTGCCGAAATGATCGAAAAATGGCAGCAGGGTTATGATGTGGTTTATGCGTCCCGTCGGGTTAGAATTGGCGAAAGTTGCTTGAAACGTTTCACCGCAGAAGGTTTCTATCAAGTCATTAATAAATTAAGTCGGGTTCCTATTCCCCCTAATACGGGAGATTTTCGCTTAATCGATCGCCGAGTGGTAGAATCAATTAAAAAAATGCCTGAACGTCAAAGATTTATGAAAGGAATATTTGCTTGGGTGGGATATAAACAGACATCAATTTTATTCGAACGAGAACCACGGTATCAAGGACAAACTAAATGGAATTACTGGAAATTATGGAATTTTGCCATCGATGGTATTACCTCTTTTAGTTTTTTGCCTCTGAAAGTCTGGACCTATGTAGGATTTATCATTGCACTTGTTAGTCTTGTTTATGCTAGTTTTTTAATGCTCAGAACTATTATTTTAGGAATCGACGTACCCGGATACGCTTCTCTGATGGTTGCTGTCCTATTTTTAGGAGGAATTCAATTACTGACTCTTGGTATTATTGGCGAATATATTGGCAGGGTTTATGAAGAAGTAAAGGGCCGGCCACTTTATCTTGTTCGAGATTGTTATGGTTTTGAAAATAGGGAACAAGTTACTGATAAAATAACTCAAAATTAAAATACTTACAAGAGGAGAATTAAGTCTATGAATACCGAAGTTTTTCAGCAATTTTTTGCCTATTGTGTCGGTAGTTGGCAAACGGAAAGAACCTATCATTATCTAGCTGATCAAGAAGTGGAACGTTCCCGTACTGAATTCCTCATTCAACCCCTCACTAGGGAGATTAAACAGAAAGTTCTGACAGATAATAACTATCCCGATATTGCCGATTTAGAAACTATACCCGGGTTTAATTTAGGTTTCTATACCATCTCGGAAAAAGGGGAAGAAGTGCGACAAAATCTTAATCTTTTATTTGTGGTTAAAGCAGAAAATAACGGTTATTTAGAAGGGGATTATCTTCGTGATCGCGCCTACGAAGAAGCAAGACCAATTATCTCCGCTTTTCGCTTTGATTCCACCACCAGAGAGTTATTAATGACCACCAATTATACTCGCAGTGTTTCCGTGGATTCAATTACTTTAATCAATCCAGACCTGCGAATTCGCAAAATTATTAACTATCAACGTCCCCAGGAGGGGGAACCCTTAGAAAAAGTTCTCTTGGTCGGTTTTGGAGTTGAGTGTAAAGTCAGTTAAAAAAATATTTCTTTTCCCCCCTTGATTCTCCAGTCAGGGGGAGATTTTATCATGGGGAAACGATAGGATTAAGGAGCAAAAATAATGCTCAAAATCGGTCAACTTTCCCGAGAAAGTGGTGTTTCGATTAAAACGATTCGTTATTACGAGGAATTAGGACTAATTCAGTCCCCTGAGAGGACAGAGGGACAATTTCGCCTATTTACTCCCGATACTGTCCATCGCTTGCTGTTTGTCAAAAGATTACAATCTTTGGGTTTAAGTCTGCAAGAGATCCGCGAATGTTTAGTAATTCATGACCATGGTGAGTTACCCTGTGGAGATATTCAGGAAAAATTAATTAAACATATTGCTGAGATCGATCAACAAGTGGAACAATTGCTTTTATTGCGTCAACAATTAACCGAAACCCTGCAAGTATGGACGGATACACCTGTAAAAGACGATCAATTTATTTGCCCTAATCTCAAGGTTTAACTATCATGAAAAAGTTGATTATATTGGTAACTGTAGCACTGATTTCTACTCCTGTAATTGCTCAACATTTACATCTTGATTCACCTCAAACTCAGACTTTACAAGCAATTCCTGACAATATACCAGCTTGGATGTATAACAAGCAACGTAATCATATTTATCCCCAAAGAGGGGTTTATAACAATGCAATTTATAATGTCAGAGATTTAGCTTTAGACTTGAATGCGATCGCTGTTGGTCATGCCTTTGCTTACGAAGATATCGTAACGGTTACACTGTAGAAAATTCCTCAAGCTCCCTCTCTGCCCAGCAATGCTCTAAAGTTGATAAATATCAATCTAACAAAAACTCAAAGCCTTAGTATACAAGCTTTACAAGCATGAGTTGTTAATAGTTTTACATGGCAGGTTCGGTAGAGCCACTAAGACATACCAAAAAATTAATTTGGTTTTAAAAAATCCGCCTAAATTTATGCCCGACGAGGGTAATATTTCCCCAACTTTTGGCAGAAAATACGGTGTTTTAGAACAGGTTTTCGAGTGGGCGCATATTTTCCATGCTCAAACCGTTGATGTTTTAGCCAGTAGCAAATTAACTAACAAGGAAAAAGAAGCAGAAATTGAAAAATTATATCAATTTTACTTGACAAAAGTTCCCTATGCTATTAGCGGATTACCGATGAATATGGGTTATCTGGATTCCCAGCCTTATTCTAAAGCTTTTCGCCAGAAATATCCGAAAGTTAATGGCTTATTTTGGGGCTACCATTGGTTACAAGGAACAATGTATGACTTGCTCTATGAGAAGACGCTAGAAGAACAAAAATAAGCTTATAAACAGGTAGGAAAACAATACCATAGTCAGGAATTGTATCGCACTGATCGAGCTTTTATGCCGATGTTTGCCGAACTTAGTCCCAAGTTTGCCCGACGTTTTCCCGAAATATCTAACACCTTCGATAACCTGCATATGTTGCACGATATGGTTAATGATATTCTGGCATCAGATTGGCTAACTACCCAACAAAAAGACGAACAAATTACCCGCGCTATTTGGTTAGTAATGGCTGCTAATCACCAAGGAATGGAAGCAGGAAAAAATTATGGTGGTGAAGGACTACACGATCATCGTTTTGAGTCAGGAATTCCGGGGATGGGATTAATGCCAGCAGATATTTCTCACGAAGATCATAATCACGAAAATCCTCATAATTCTGAGAAAAAACCTGATAATTCTCAGGGACATGAGGGGGGAGATTACCAACACCATAACCACGAAAATTACTCTCCAGAAAACCCTCCTAATACGGATAAAAAACCTGGCGACAGCAATGATCAAGAGGAAATGAAAAAATGAGAAGATTTTTATTAATTGCTCTGGGTTTAGTTGCCAGTTTAACTAATCCAGTTTTTGCCAACGATCATAATAATCTTGATTCTGGTCGTCCCCTTTCTTTTGATGATGCTGAAAGTATTGGTTTTGGGGAACAATCGATAGAATTTGGAGGAAGTCTAGTCTTTCCTGAAAATAGTAATCTTGGAGGTGAGTTTGATATTGAATACCTCAACGGTATTATTCGCAATGGTCATATTATTATCGGCATCGATCCGCAGGTGGGAGGTCGAGTTAATAGTGATGATACGGATTTTGATGTGGGAAATTTATCTGTAGGTTTTTTCTATAATTTCAATCGTGAATACGATAATGTTCCCGCTTTTGCC
The DNA here is from genome assembly GCF_007095505.1 of Microcystis sp. M_QC_C_20170808_M3Col. NCBI lineage: Bacteria > Bacillati > Cyanobacteriota > Cyanophyceae > Chroococcales > Microcystaceae > Microcystis > Microcystis sp. M_QC_C_20170808_M3Col. The sequence continues at coordinate 3,122 of NZ_SFBY01000201.1, read as the reverse complement.
ATTCGTACCGATTTAGGATTACCGACGGGAAATAATGCTAGGGAATTAGATTTTCGTCTGCGGGGAATTGCCAGTAAAACTGTTGGTCAATTCCATCGCTTGCATCTTAATCTCGATTTAAACATAAAAACCGATCCCGATGACGACGATCAATCTTTTTTACCGGCAGCAATTCTCGGTTACTCGCGACCGATTGGTTATCCGAAACGTTTTGATCAAACTTTTTTAGCAGAATTGGGCGTAATTACCAGCGATAATAGTAATGGTGGGGTTTTAATTCGCAAGCCTGCTATTAAAAGCTAAAATAGATGAAGTATAACTTAAATTTTGGTTTGACTGGGAGTACGAGGGGGTTTGGAGGTCCACATCTTCTCATCCCTGAAAACAACAGGGATATCTTATCAGTTGTCCGCAGGTAGCGACTCCCTATTCTCAGCTTCGTACCTCATCATTAAGATAACTGCGAGAGAAAAAAGGCTGTAAATCTGTTGTCATTCCCTTTTAAGTCGCAAAAAAGCTCTTTAACCGTTGTCGCAGCCAAGAGACGGGATTTTTCAGGTCTTCCGAGTCTAAAAGCCCCATTTCTCGCAATTTCTGCTGACATTCGCCCAATTCCTCTTGACGTTGGGCGATTGCCTGAGTGAATTCCTCCGCTAGAGCCGGATAAGTAGTGATAAGATGCTGAAACCCCTGACGATCGAGCAAAAATAACAAGGTTTCCCCCACTGCTTGCATAGTGGTGGGATAGGGAACCTCTAACATTAACGGTAATTCCCCAAAATATTGACCTTTATTAAAAGTAAAAATTTTACGACTGATTTTATCGTTTTCATAAAAAGCATCCATTTGTCCCTGCAAAACAATACAGAAATAATTAGTTCTTTCTCCCTGTCTAATTAAAATATCCCCGTCCTGGAGATGTTTACGACAACCCATTTCAATTAATACACGCAATTGCAGATCGTTAAAATGTTTAAAGTAACTCACCTCCAATAACATTTCTTTTAACGATAGCGGTTTTGAAGGTTTAACTATCTCCTGATCCTGTTCCTTAACTGCCTCAAAACTGTCGGTATTATGCAACCATAACTCTCGCTGGGGAAAAGGAATCGTTATGCCCCGATGACGCAGATTATGCTCGATAATGAAGTGTAGGGAACTTCTCAGAAAAACGGCCTGTTCGACTTTTTCCACCCATACCCACAACTCAAAATTTAAAGCACTATCACCAAAACCGTTAAAAATCACCTTGGGAAGCGGATTAAAGGCAATTTCTACCGACATATAGGCTGATTGCAGCAGAATTTCCGTCACTATCAAAGGATCTGTACCGTAGGCAACTCCCACCGGCACAATGACTCGAATGCGCGAGTCGGGATAATGCCAATTCTGGACGCGATTGCTAGTTAAGATTGTGTTAGGAACGATTAACTCTGCACCATCAACAGTGCGAATGGTGGTGGAACGAATCGATATTTCCCGGATATAACCCTTTGTTTGCTCAAATTCGATAAAATCGCCCACTTTTAACTTGCGTTCCACCAACAAAGTTAAACCACTGGTGAGATTTTTGGTTAACTCCTGCAAACCGAAACCGATACCCACCCCCAAACCACCGGCTAAAACAGCGATCGAAGCGAGATTGAATCCAGTCAATTGTAGGGCGATAATATAACCAAAAGCCCCAAAAGCAAAACTAGCCAGAGTTGCGATCGCTTCTCGATTACCTTCATCAAAACCGATACTTTTCAGCAGACGATTTTTTAGTAAACTTTTAAAAGCGATCGTCAGACAGGTGACAAGAACAAACAGTACAAGAATACTAACAATCCAACCAAGAGTGATGGAAACTCCCCCAGCGCGCCAAAGGGGAGTGTTAAAAAAGGGCGTTAACCAAGCTGAGGGAGAGAAAGTCATCGCTAAAGTTTAGATTTGATAGGGATTACCCAAGCGATCCACAAAAACATTGTAATCTAAGGGTAAACGCCCCGGATTAAGCCGCGGTTCCGCCGCGTAACCGATGGGAACGACAACAGCGATCGCTAGATGGGGATGATCGGCAGCACCGATCACAGCTTTTACCTTGTCCTCAATCCAACCGTTGAGAAAACAACTAGATAAACCGAGACTTTCAGCAGCCAAAACCAGATGAGTAGCGGCGATCATGGCATCCTTAATCGCGTATTCCCGGGTTTTTTCGCCCAAATCCTTTTGAAATCCGGGGATTGCCTGTTGAAAATATTTTACCGTGCCTTCGTTCCAAGCACCCGTACTGAGAGCCTGTTCATAGATGGGGGTTAGATCTCCTCCTCCTGCGGCAGCATCGGCAGCGAAAACAAAAGTAACCGGTGCTTGGATAATTTGCTTTTGTCCCCAAGCGGCCTCGGCTAAAGCGGCCTTTTGTGCCGGATCTTGTACTAGAATAATTCGCCAATCTTGGATGTTGAAACTACTAGGTGCGGCAACGGTTAATTCTACTAGGGTTTTTAGCAGTTCTGGGGCGATCGGATCGGTGGTAAAAGTTTTAATAGAACGACGTTGATTAATCGCCGTGGGAACATCGAGAGGCAAGGTCATAAAGTCAGTTGATCGAGTTACATATTTCTAATTATTATAGGGTCAAGCTATCAGCCTCAGCCTTCGGTGTGACCGAAAATTTGGGTACAAGCCCCGCCATGCCCGCGCAGGGTCGGGCGGCTTTTAAAATATTAAGTTGCCATTTTATTTCCTTTGTGCTAAAATATTGATACTCAGTCAAGCATTGTCAAAATGTTTGTACTAGAATACAAAGTTAAGCCAAAACCTAATCAGATAGAAGCCATTAATGAGGCAATACGAACAACCCAATTTGTTCGCAATAAAGTTCTGCGTTATTGGATGGATAATCAGGGTGTTGCCAAAACAGAGTTATTTCGGTACAACACAGCATTAAGGAAAGAGTTTAAATTTGTTGATGATTTAAACTCCCATGCTTGCCAGACTGCTGTAGAAAGAACCTTGCGGGCAATTACTCGGTTTTACGATAATTGCCAAAATAAAGTTAAAGGAAAGAAAGGCTACCCTAAGTTTAAAAAACATTCTCGTTCCGTTGAGTATAAAGTATCTGGATGGAAGCTATCAAA
>NZ_SFBY01000200.1:0-3928 GCF_007095505.1 Microcystis sp. M_QC_C_20170808_M3Col | reverse complement strand
AGAGAAGATGCAAGGGTTTTGAGTAATTTTAGCAGATTCAGGGGCACCTGAGCGACTCTCAATCAAGCTAAAAGCCCTTTCCTGTAAGGTTTTTAGCTTTATTCAGCAGACCCTATTTATAACTATGAGTTATACTAAATCTGGTTATTAAAAACTGATTATTTATTTTCCCCTTTGCATGAGTGCCTCTTGCCTTTTGCCTCTCCTCATAACTAGCCTATACTCAACGGATTTAGTATTAGGGATAGGTATAGCAACTTCTTAAAAGTTGCCAAACATTAATCAAGTCAAGGATAATTTATTCTCAATTTTTATAATTGAGATAGTTTGTGCCGCTTAAATAAAGAGGTTTTGATAACCAAATTAAAGCAGCTCTAAAGAGTTTTGAGTTAAAAGTAAAACTTCAGGTTTTCATTCAGAGCAAATGTACTAGTTAACTAATTTTACCCCAAAAATTAGTTAACAGACCATTATAACATATATAGCGGTTCTCACATCTGTGTGGCACACTTTAACCTTTGCTGATTAAGCTTTTCAGGATTGAGAATGTACCTCTTGTCAACAGGAAACGCTATAATTAATTTGCAAGAGTTCTAGTAATCAGTCATCAGTCATCAGTCAACAGTCGTTAGCGATCAGTCATCAGCGATCAGCGATCAGCATTCAGCTATCAACTTGTTATTTCTTGGGTTATGGCCATTGAAGCTAGAACAGCTTCAATGGTTAAGATTCTAGAAATCGTTTGTTCCCTAGCTAAAACTCGCATTAACCTGATAAGAGATCAAATCTCCCTCGACAAAGAAACTGAGGCCGTAGCGACCTGGTGTTAAATTCAAGGATAATCGAGCGCCGTATTCAACCGAACCGACAACGGTGGCGACACCCTTACTATCGAATCGGACTAACTCGGTGATCACCTTGGGGTCGGTGGCGAGTTCCAGACGAAGGTTACGGGAAGTCCTGAATCTGAGTCTGTCCACACTATCCCAAACGCCGAGGCAATTAGTTTCCCCTAAGTGTCCGTCAACGCCGAAACTTTTTCCTGTCCTCGCGGTTCCCAGATCGATCGCCCCGCCCCATTCTCGACTCAGATCGCGTCTGGCATAAATCTCGCCGTCCATTCCAGTAATGATGTCTCTGTTCATAATTTACCTCTCGGAATTTCTCTATCTCTACAGATAAAAAACTACCGATTCCGTCGTCGCCATTCCCAGGGTGGCATCGGGTTTCCCCCGAAAATTCCCTTTCGTTTCGAGCGAGCCTCGGTAAAAGCTTTCTCGATTTCGTTCCATTGTGGACAGTCAGCCTTGAATGGATCGTAAGCCCAAACCATACCGTCCTTAACCTGCTGAAGTTGAACTAGCTGACCGTTGGCGTACACCTCGGCCACGGTGCGCCCGAAGCGATCTGGCGAAGCCAGCGCTCCGCTCCCGGTATCGATAGCATTGATAGTGACTTGGTTATTTGCCCGGTTGAGGAGCGATCGCAGTTATAAAAACCTCAAAAAGTGATCGCAGATCAGTTGAAGGTCAAAAAAAAGCGATCGCAGATTAAATTATTGGGGATAAAGCGCAACCGTAGGAAGCTGGCTATTTCTCATTGGTTGATTTTTGAGATGGGTCTTCAAATCCCCATTTTTTCCACTCCTCCTCAATTTGCTTGCCAATTTGCTTGCCAATTTCCTCCTTAATTCCGCACCATCCGTTTTTAATATTTTGTTTTTGCTTTTTCGTTAGTGTCCAAGACAGAGGTGGTTTATATTCACCATTTTTACCATTCTTTGGAAAAAAGATAGGACAATATGCGATCTTTACCTGATTTTCCCATCGCTGTTGAAGAAGTTCTACTTCAGTAGAAACTCGAGACAACTGGGTGGTATCACGGACGCTGAATAAGGTCAGTAAGGGACCTATTATCGCCTGAAACCAGCCTCCCTCAATATTAGATTTCGAGGGAGTAGATTCAGGAAAAGCATTGATCTGTAACAAAAGAACTCGTTTAATGTTAAGTCCTTTCTGGGGGTCTAGCCATTCATTGAGCCATTCCACCATCGTCACCACACCAGAATTATCGAAATAGCCACCATCGGCAATATGATAATTCCCTTGTGGATTTTCACCAACATAGCGAGAAATAGGCGAGACATAAGAAAAAGTTGCTGAGAGTCTTGCGGCTGTGACAATATCCATGTCTTTACCCGGATAAAGAGTATTAAAATCCACAACGTTAACGTTTTTGTCCTTACATTCTTCCTCAAAAGTCATCGGTGAAATTAGAAACCGACGGCCATCTTCAACTAGAGTCGCATTGAAAATAGGAATGGGAATTTCACCCTTATTTATCTGTTTTTTCCAGTCAGATAAATGTTGCTTGTTTTTTGGACATTTTAACTCTCCTTGCCAATCTGTCTCTATTACTTTTCCGCGATCGCACATTTTGGGAGCGAGAAAAGGAAGCCCAATAATGCGCCATAAATCAGGATAAGCTAATCCCCAACCTACCGCATCCAAACTATCTTCAGTAGCACTCTTAAAGATATTTTCAAACTCCTTAGACTCAGGATATCCTTTGTCGGGATCGGGATCAAAGCGATCGAGATAATACATCGTTCCAACTGAACCACCTGAAACAGAGCTAATAAAACCAATTGCCCTGGTAAACGACTCACCTAACATTTCTTGTAATCCCGTCAGGACTTGAACTGTCCAGCCTGCGGCTTGAATGCCGCCCCCACTCGCACAGACAACTACTAAAGTCTTTCCTTGATATTCTTCTTTTCCTTTGTCTTGATGTTCGAGTCGTTTTTCTATTGCTGTTTTAAAATCATTGGGATCATGATTGTTTGCCTCATTTAAGTTTAATTCAAAAAAGTGATCCACCTTAAACAGCGCATACATCAAAGCAACAATAACCACAAAGAGCAGAAAGACAGGAACGCGATAGTAATCGAAATAGAAGGTTAAGCTTCCAGACAAGGGTGCTATCATCATGATGATTAGCATCACATACATTAGGGCGGCCGCTTCTTTTTTCTTATCGGATGGTTCAGATTGTGGCTGAAATATCAAACCAATGATGCCATAGACGATGAAGGCAACTATAAAAAAAGCGATGTTACTCAGATGACCTTCAAGGAATTGCTGTGGTTTTGGCTGTGTTCCTAGAATATAGCCTTCAGTTTTATGTCTGGTAATGAATTCAACGAAACTAATGAGTAACTTATTGTTAGCAAAGTTAGTAAATATCCAGGTTTTCGTCTGAATCACTGCAAACAACAGCCCCAAACTCAAGAACACGCTGAAAATCACTGCTTGGATGGGATTCTTTTCTTTAATTTCCTCTTTTGAAAGCTTATAAGAGGTGACGCAGATCGGTAAACTCAAAGCGATCGCCAACCCATATTGCCAGATGTCAGAAATTTCGAGCCATGGTGATAGTCCAAAACGATCTGGCGCACCTTTGAGAAGCATATAGGCATTGATAATGACCCCTATTGCCGCCATGTTTGCACTGACAATCACAGAGGTCAGTTGCCACGGACCACGAAGAACAAATAAATTTCTCAGCATGGCTGGTAGCAATAAGGTAGCTATTAGAGGGAGTGCCACCAGCAGTAAACCCCAGAGAATAGGCGCACGCAAGAAAAAAAGATATTTCCAGAAAGAATCAGGAATGTGCCACCAAACCACTACAGCGATCGCAATTATGCCGATGCCGATGATGATCTGTCGAATGTAGTTTAGTTTCTGTTTTGAATTCGTAGTGTTCATGATTTTGTCCTATTTTCAAAGTGTTAACTAGGCGATAGAGTTGACATCCTCACCGCCGTAAACGGACGGTGATTCCCAAACCTCACGATTTGGGTTTCTGCTTCTTTCCCTTGCGGGGTTCCGCACCTGCCTTAACAGATTTACTCTGTTCTGGTCTT
>NZ_SFBY01000020.1:0-13361 GCF_007095505.1 Microcystis sp. M_QC_C_20170808_M3Col | reverse complement strand
ACTTTGTGTAAGACAGTACATGGTTTTTTAACCGTGGTATGCAACGGTGGTTGAAGCAGAAACTTAAATCGTGAGGTTTAGGAATCGCCGCACTTTTAGGGCGGCGAGGATGTCAAGGTCTGTTGGTTTTCGTCCATGTCACACTGTGGGTACAAGCACGGCTTCCTTGTCTGATCCCGAAATCAGGTTGTTTACTACTCAATCCACAAAAAAAATGTCTGAAAGGCTTAAACCTTAAGCGATCCAAACATTTTTTCATTGCAATCGGAGGGTGATATTGACTTTATGTCTTAACTTCGAGCTTACGATAGAAAGCTGGCTGTTAATGTAGCCTATTTAACCAAAACATCGATTTTTTGCTTATTTATCGGGATAGAAAATGACCTTTTCTTATAATTATCGGAGTTTAGAGATAATTGGTTAGCTAATCTCCCAATAAGCCAGGCCCCAGAGACCAGCAAGGCATCCTCAAGCCTTCATTTGTCCTTCCTAGGCATGGACGGCGATCGCCGAGAGCGGAGTTAATACACCAATATGGATATCATAACTCGATCGAGGGAGAAAAACCAAGAACCTGCGAGAAAATTGCCGATTTTTCCCGGCCAAGATTACTGCTCAGATCGCCCTAGATTATGCCGTCAGTCATTCTTCAGCGAGAAACCACCTCGCTAGAGGATTCTGATTCTAGGGGGAGAGAGGGTTTAATTATCCCGTATTTTGTCTCCTCTGGTGTCACTTGACGGATAACCTCCAAAGCTTCCTTGATCATTACTGCCATGGGAACTGCGACAATTACCCCCAGTAAACCGCCCACTCGCGCCCCCGTCAAGACCGAGACCAACACCCAAAAGGGATTTAACCCGGTGACACTGCCCAAAATCCGGGGAGCAATGCCATTTTCGACAATTTGCTGCACCACTACAGCCACGGCTAAAACTTGTAGAGCTAAACCAATATCGCGCAAAGCTAGTAAAGCTGTCACCGTGACAATGCCTACAGTTCCCCCAAAAGGGATTAAGGCCATGGTGCCAATCAAGAGGCCGAATAGGAGACCAAAAGGGACTTTAATCGATAAAAATGCCGTGACTAATCCCAGGGCCATGCAGGTGGCGCAAATTACCTGTCCGACAAAGTAATTCTGAAAACTTAAGCGTAGGGTTAGGGAAAAGGGTTGTTGGACGGGTTTGGGCAACCATTGGATAATACTCCTCCAGATATCGGGACTGTGGAGAAGTAGATAAAAGGTGAGGATAATAGTTAACAGCACATCAAGCACTCGCACCACGGTAAAAACGGTGAGATTAAGGGCTAAATTAACGCTTCTTCCCGCTAGAATTTGCAATTCTGCCCCTAAACGACTGTTAAACTGAGCGATAACACCATCGAAACTGATCGGAATCGGTAGATTCATCATGTCGATTTTGGTATCTAGTTGCATCAGTTGGCGCTGTCCCGAGTCTAACCATTCTGGCAATCTATTGACAAATTGCTGTGCTTGGGTGAAGACTAAGGGAACTAGGGTTATTCCCACGGCCACAAAAATTAAAATCGTGATCAGGGAAACCACGATCGCAGCTAAACCCCGTTTTAATCCCTGACGTTCCAACCAAGTCACCGGATAACCCAAGAGAAAAGATAGAACGGCCGCTATCAGTAAAATAACAAATAAAGATTCAAAATAGCCAAAAATTGCCGATAATGCCCAGGCATTCAGGACGACAAGTGGTGCAGCTAGAGCAATCACCAGTAAGCGGGATAAGGAATTCAGGGATTGCCACCACGTCTGAATCCAATTGCGTTTCGGGGGAACGACTTTAACTTCCACCATGAAGCCTCTTAAAAGGTTTGTTTCAACACTTGTATTCTGACAGATCGAAGCCTAACCCGCTAACTCAACCGGGGGGAAGTGGGGTGATGGGGTGTGGGATGCTGACAGGTGTAGGTTTATTACAACCCAGATGGTTCTTCGGTTTGTCTTATGCAACGTACAGGATTATAAGGAATGAAACTCTTATAGAGAAAGACATTTGGCGATTTTTGTCAATTATTTTTGTCTAGAGCGAACTAATCAATTAAGTCTCTTGCCAGATAAGGATTTAGTCGATTTATGCTCCCCTATCGAACCATACCAAGTAACGAAGAGCCTTTTTTTTAAGCATACTTACTCTCCAGCTAATCGAAGAACATCATTGACAACTTTATCAGTTAGCCACATTCCTTGATGGCGTAACTTAGCAATAACGGGAGCAACAGAAGATAGATAGCCCTGCTGCTTCGCTTTAACTAAAACACCAAGCGTTCCTGAATATTTTAAGCGATATAAATTGGCAATACGTCGGGCTAATTGATCGTCAAAAATCAGTAAACTACCTGGATTTTCTAATCCTAAAGCTAAGACCTCAGCTTCTCCTTGCCCTAAATCAATAATAGCCGGAATTAGACTGACTGATTTAACCAGAGTAATTGAAATCCATTCAATCGCCTGAATATTGGGAACATCAATTCCTTTATTTTTACCGATTGCTAATTCTTCGATTACTGCCGAAGGAGTCAAGATTTGAGAATACAAGCGTTGGAGCAATTCCAAGTAGCCCACTTGATGTAAGTACAGTAGAGGAGAGGTGTTGACAATGACTTGAGGATTAGGCATTGACAATATCTTGTTCTAATTGTTCAGTCGTTAAAGAAAAAGGGGAGACTTGATAACGCCCCAAAATAGTTAAAAATTCTACTCGTGACATTCCGGCTAATTGTGCTGCACGTCCTGAAGATAACTTGTCAAGTTCAAAGAGTTTAACGGCTGCCAATATTTTTAATTCTCTCGATAGATTTTCAGGAGTTTCTTTGAGACTAATTAAGATTTCTTCAGGGATTTCAAGGGAAATAGTGCTCATTTTCTTTCTCTCTCAATAATTGTCTCTATTCTACACCAATAAAATTAGTCCTTCTCTGTGAGCAGAATCAGTAACGGGTTTCCCCCCTCCAACCGACAGAATGAGCGGGTGCAGCCTATCTTGTCCTCAAGGGGTTGGAGACCAAGCCTCTACCGCTTTATGGCAATATAATCGTGCTTAATTTGGGTTAGCGATCGAGTTGAGGGGCAGTCAAGGGAGAACGCAAAGGCGAATCCGACATACCGCGCCATAATCCCCCACGGAAGACGATAGTTCGCTTGAGAAGGAGTAAAACGGGGGAAACCACCTGAGACTCTTTCTCCTGTGAATCGCTGGCTAGAAAGAGGAGTATAAAGATTTATTAAATTGTAGCTTTTGATACTTTATGGGGGGGGGGTAGTGTGTATCTTACTCGTGATCCCCTTAATGAATAATTGGATGAATTATGAAATTCCTGAATTTTAGTAAATTTAGCAATGTAGCTACCATCGCTACTGTCACTCTGGCTACCTTAAGCTTGGCTAGTAATAATACTGCTAACTCTGCGACTTTACCAATTCAGTTTTCACCGGGAGATTCATTAGGATCTCTAAATATAAATAATTCTGTTGTCTTTAATACAGATCCTATCTCTGGAGGTTCGATTTTTGGTTCAGGTCGTCTCGCGACTGTATATTCAAACTTTGCACCAAGTGGTGTTCAAGTTAGAGTTTTCGATTTTGATAATATTGATATAAACTCTGGGGGCGAAATTCGAGCGGTCGGTTCAATGCCTCTCATTTTAACATCAAACAACAATGTGCTCATAAATGGTCTAATTGATTTATCTGGATTACTAGGTATGTCAGGTTCTAATGGCGGAGGCGGCGGAGGCGGTGCAGGTGGTGGATCTCTCGCTTTTTTTGCTAACCAAAGTATTGAAGTAGGTACAAGTGGCAGTATTCTTTCGTTAGGTGGAAACGGAGGTATGGGTAACTCTGCAACTGGGAATGGTTCTGGTGGTACTGCCGTAGCAGGTGGTGGCAATGGTGGCAATGGTGGTACTACAACGGCAGGTGGAAACGGTGGTGCAGGTGGCAATGGTGGATCGACAATTGGAAGGGGTGGAGGCGGAGGCGGTGGTGGTGCTTATGCTGGCGGTGGTGGTCCGGCTGGGGCTAGTGGCTTTCTAGTAATTCCAGGTGCAGATCCTGGCCTTGCTGGTGCTCCTGGCCAATGCCCTCTAACTGTGCCAGGAGGCAACGGGGGAAGTGGTGCTGGTGTCGGTCTGGTGTCTGGTGGGGGAGGTCCCGGTGGATTGCCTCCTGGTGGTGCTGGTGGTGCTGGTGGTAATGGGCGTTTGGGCTTAGGCGGCGGAGGTGGCGGAGGAGGAGGTGCCACGCTCGGAGGCAACGGAGGTCCTGGAGGTCCTGGTTCTGGTTTAGGCGGCGGCGGCGGCGGCGGCGGCGGCGCTGATGGCTCCGTTAATTGTCCTAATATCAATCCTGGAAAGGGCAATGCTGGTGGTTCTGGTGGTGGTGGTGGCAGTGAAGGAAAGCCTGGCGGTGATGCTGTTATAAGATCAACTAATCTGCAGATTAATAACAATGGTGGAGCAGGTGGCGGCGGAAGTATAGCTCTAGGTTCAGCGATTGATAATGTAAATATTCTTGGCAATGTATCGCTACTAGGAGGTAATACAGACGCTCTTTCCGCTCCCGAAGGTGGCACTGGAGTTCTTTTCGTCTATGGAACACTTTCTGGCAATGGAATGATTGACGCTATTATTGACGAAAGTAGTGGTATATCCGCTGACAATTGGTTCATCACTGGTGGCTCTGGCGGCGCTGGCGGCGGTGCTGATGGAGTCCCGCTAGATTGTCCATGTCGACCAGTACCTGAACCTTCCTCCACCCTCGGCTTCCTTGCCCTCGGCACTCTCGGTGCAGCCTCAATCCTCAAACGCAAACTAAAGTCATCCAAATTCTTAGAAATGGAAACTACAAAAGTCTCCTAAAAACCATCAATGAAAAACTTGCGATCGCTCCTTCATTCAATCACTTGAAGGGGCTTATTTTTACCATCTTTTTTAATCTTAAAAAAATCTCAGTGACCTTAGAAAAGGGCAGGAAACTCGGCTGGATTGATAATTGGAATCCCTTGATAAGTATCGATAATTAAAAAATCACTTTTTTTGCGATCATAACTTGTGGTTAAATTAATCTGATGTTCGCGTTAAGGCTATTTTGAGACTTCCTCAACGAGGGAATAATGGTTCCAGCCAACGACAGAATAAGGGTTTCAGCTTATCTCGAACTCACGTTAATTAGTCATCCCAATCTGAATTCCCAGAAAATAAAGTTAATCTAAACAATTGCCTGACTTAAAGAATCTTGATTCTGGCTTTTTTGTAAGAGTTGAATGGGTTGATGAGTAACCAGAGAATAGAGAACATCAGGGTCAGAAACGTTGAATCCTGTAATAACTGGACTTCCCCCATACATAAATACTAAAAAATTAACAAAACCCTGACTGCAGGTCGCTTCTCAGAAAAAATTGAAAAGAGACTACTGGGTACATTTTTTACTTGAAAATGGCTGTACCGTTGACTGTATCTGGAGTGGAGCGATGACCTAGAGTTCGCTGTATAGCGATCGCTAACTTGATTGTAACAGATAGTGTCATTAATCTCTAGAGTAAGGGATTCCCTCTGTAGCCATGTTTAGATAGCTAGTACATTTACACTAGAGAAGTTCAGTTATATCAAAGAATTTTAGTTATCTTTTGACAAAAATTAGATAAATTAGCTTTTTTATCTAAAAACTCTAGTAATTCAGCTAGGGATTTTTGAGGATTTTTATATTTCTTGACTTGCCCATTTAGACTGAATTTAATTTCTTCGGGATATTCATCAAACAAATTACTTAAAAAAGTATCAGGAGATTGAGCCTTTATACCCCAAGTTTCTAAAGCTGACAGTGAAAAGTCGGTAATATTATTAGTTAAAATTAGATTAGCTTTAGCCATAACAGCAGTTGCTAAAACATGACGATCTTTTAAGTCGTTTGTCATTAACTCAATTAAACCAGATGGCACTTCAACCATGGCTTCGGGAAAAGCTGCTTTCATTGTCTCCACTAAATTAAGGGCTTTTATTGAAGTTATATCATATCGATTAATCAGATTGCGGGTTGTTTCTTCTAAAATTAATTTCGACCAGTAAGGCGAGTATAAACCTTGCCAAGCAATCAATAATAAAGTATCGCGTAAATACTGAGGAATAAGAACACAAGCATCTAAAACAACCCTAGTCTCTGCTGTCATCTAGGTTTAATTCCTCATCTTTTCTGTATAGTCCTTCCGCTTCAGTCATGGCTACAAGGTTATTTAAAATTTGTTCTCTTTCTCGATATTTTTTTTCTTTATATATTAGCAAATCTTCTCGTTTTATTCGTCGATCACTGCCTACATTAGTCGATAAAATTTGCCCCTGTTCTAGTAATTTTATTAGATAAGAGTTAGAAACATTTAACAAATTAGCCGCTTCTTCTATAGTTAAATCCTGATGGGTAACATTTAACTGAATTACCTGTCCCGATGCTAAGGCAGCTACACTGTAACGAAGTACCATTAAAACCGATTCGGGAATATAGACATTTTCTCCCTGTTCAGTGACGAGTCTCGTCGGTATTTCTCTATTAAGCAGCTGATTTAATTGGGTTATTTGTTCAGTTTCTTCGGGTTCGACAAGAAAATGAGTTGGGTCAAAATTAAAATATTTACTCATATCAGAGAATGACTCCACGCATTTATATTATTTCACCTCATTTTAACATACCAATCTGACAGGGGGACAAGAACCATGAAATCGATACATCATAAGCTTTATAGAGCTTTTGATCGAATAAGTTTTCCGCAGCAGCCCGATGATTTCCCGTGGTGACTTCATTATAAACTTCTTGGGGAATGATAATTTTACCAAAGAGTTTTTGGAGTAAGTTAAGTTGACCAACTTTAGCTAACTCACTTAACGGAGTGGTATTAGAGACAATAATCACGCAGGAGAATCTTCTAATAATTGCAGGGTTTCTGTAATTTCTTGTTCTAACTCTTCTCGATTTTGGTCGGGGAAGATGGCAACCCCATATTGACCCATAAGTTCGAGAACTTCTAAACGAGAGACTCCCAATAACCTGCCGGCTATCCCACTACTAATTTCTCCATGTTTTAACAAAGTCATGATATATGCTATCTTAGCCTGTTCTTCTGCTTGTGAATGGAGAGATTCCGAGATATTAATAGGCAAATCAAATCGTATTGTTATGGTCATACGTTGGGATTATGCAGAAGTTTTTGGCTCTTTTAACTGCTAAATAATAACATTTTACAACAGATTTGCGCCCGTAGGTTGATTTGAGCTATCAGAGGGGTGTGGGGTGTGGGGTAGTGGAGCATTTGGCTGAAATTTCCCTAAACCCCTAAATCCCTATCACCCTATCTCCCGACTTCTGAATTCTGTCTGTGCGAGAGATTAACTTGCTTGAGAGGAGACAAAACCCGACAACTCGCGAAAACGGATCTCATCCCGCTGGGGATCAGAGCGACTAACTTGCACTTGAAAGCGATCGCCTAAAGATACCGAGCGCTCAAAACGATGGGGTAATTCTAACCCCAATTCCTCCAATAAAATCAAGCCTAAATTTTCTTCTTCCCGCAGCCAGCGCAACACCAAAGCTTGCCAGACTTGATCTCCCTGTCGTCGCAAAAATTCCAAACTCCAATAACGATTAGTTTGTCGTTCCACCGAGGTGGCTTCCAGGGCCGAACTAGCGACACTATAGAGAATTTCCTGCATTCTATCCCGCGTAAAAGGCAGTTGATCGCCCCGGAGATGGGCTTTTAGTTGAAAATGGGTCAAAAGGTCAGTATAACGGCGAATTGGCGAAGTTACTTGGGAATAGGTATTCAATCCCAGACTAGCATGACGGTTAGGAATCGTCGTCATCTCACTGCGCGGCATACAGCGACGCAAGGCACAGGAACGCACTGGGCCCGCAGGTAGTAAAATTAACTCCTCATCGGGGGGTAATTCCGGTTGTGGTTGTCCGCGGAAAGGCACGGGTATCTCGTGTTCCTGACAGTAGCGACCGGCGATTTCTCCGGCTAAAATCATCATTTCCGCCACTAATTGCCGAGATGGGGAAACTTCCTGCAATTCTACGATAATTTCGTCGTTAGCCTTCACCTTAATGGATGATTCTGGCATTTGGATGTTAATCGATCCCTGAGATTTACGCCATGCGTGGCGTTGTTTGGCCCAACGGTTGAGAATCCTCACTTCCGGTTCATGCTGCAGGTCCAGATGTAACATTTCGTCCACATCTTCGTAGGTGAGGCGATAGGTGGGTTTAATTGTACTAGGATGGATACGATAATCGGCGATCGCCCCTGTTTCATCGAGGATTACCCCAAAACTCAACGCAGGACAAAGTTTTCCCTGTACCAAACTCATCGGACCGGCGGCCAATTCTAGGGGAAACATGGGAACCATTCCCGTGGGAAGATAAAGACTGGTACTGCGACGACGCGCTTCTAGGTCTAATTCATCATCGGGAAGCACTAAACGGCTAGGATCGGCAATATGGATCCAGAGACGATGACCACCATCTGCGAGCATTTCTACCGATAATCCGTCATCGATTTCCTGGGTACTTTCATCGTCGATGGTGTAAATTTTTTGGTGAGTTAAATCGAGACGATTGTTGACATCCGCATCCGCAGGGGGATTGAGTAAATTAAGACGCGCCACATCAAGTACCTTTTTCGAGAATTGAACGGGGTAGGAACTGCGTCGCAGGAAAAGGTTTTCGTGACTACTCCACCAGTTCAAATCGACTAACAATTCAAAAGCAGCCTCGGGGGTTTGGGAACGGCCCAGCAGCGAGAGTATTTCCATGGCTGCTGGGTATTTTTGTTCGGGTTGGAGGATATATTTTTCTAGAGATTCCAGACGAATTCGATCGCTTTCTGACCATTCTACCGTTCCACTGGCCAAGGCTTGCTGGAGACGTTGGAGAAATTGGCTTTTTTCCCGTTGACGCTGTTGTTCCACCTCTAGCTGGTGTTTGATTTCCTCTACCTGATTTTCCGATCGGGCTTCGTAACCATCCCCTTTATTTTTAAAATAAACTTTATCATCACTCAAGAGACAATGGGCCGCATAGCAAAACTGCGGACTGCGATCGGAAAAGAGGATCTCGGCCATGGTTTCGGGAGTGACTAACTGATTTTCCCCGGCTAATAATTCCCAGGCCACTTCTAAACCACTAGCATCTAGATAGGGTTGGACTTCTCGCAGAAAATTGCCAATCTCCTTATGGTTGGACGGACCTGCTTTGACAATGTAATCGAAGCGTTGGGGACGCAGTTTATGCGGGTTTCCCCCTTGATCGATGACGATCCAATCTTTTTTACCTTCTGGGCGATCGATCACCCCTAAGCGCCTTTCTCCTTGGACGCGAAATTCTACCAGCGTTCCCTTTTCCACTGCTTCCCCTTACTGCCTATCTATTTTGTCTATTTTCTATCATCCTCGATCGATTACTCGATCGGCAAGAGCAATCATCAATCCCCACCCACTAGATAGGTATAACGTCGCAAACTGCGTTCATAATCCTGTAGTAGTAATTGGGATTCTTCCACAGTCATGCGATTTTCCTGTAAAGCTTGTTCACAACGAAGACGAATTCTTTCTAACAGGTCTTCCGCAGAATATTGTACATAACTTAATACTTCCGTGATCGTATCTCCTTTGACTAGATACTCGATATCGTATCCCTTGGGACTCATCTGAATATGTACCACGTTAGTATCGCCAAAAAGATTATGTAAATTACCCATAATCTCTTGATAAGCACCCACCAGAAACATTCCTAGATAATAGGGTTCTGGAGAATGTTTCCCGTTTTTGTACTCCAACGGATGCAATTCTAAAACTGATTTTACGTCCCCGCGCAAATCGATAAACTGGGCAATTTTCCCGTCACTATCACAGGTTAAATCGGCGAGAATTCCTCTTTGGGTAGGTTCTCGATCGAGACGATGGATCGGCATAATCGGAAATAGTTGATCGATCGCCCAACTATCGGGAACTGACTGAAAAACCGAGAGATTGGCATAATAAATTGAGGCCATAATTTGCTCTAAGTCTTCCAAGTCATCGGGAACATAATCCTGTTGTCGGGCCACTTGCAGAATTTTGTGACAACAAGCCCAGTACAATTGTTCGGCTCTAGACCGTTCTTTGAGACTGAGATAACCGAAATTAAACAGACTAATCGCCTCCTCTTTGAACTGTCCCGCATCGTGATAAGCTTCCTGATAATTGCGCTCATCGATACCCGTGTAGGTTTCCCAGAGATTACGGAGGATGAGGTGTTCTTTCCCATTGCAGGGATCGGGAGGGTTTTGGGGAACCTCACTACTTCCCAAGATATCAAAGACTAACACCGATTGATGAGAAGCGATCGCCCGTCCACTTTCACTGATGAGAATTGGGGGTGAAATCTGGGCATCCTCACAAGCTTCCTTGACCTCGGCCACGATATCATTGGCATAATTCTGCATATTGTAGTTTTTCGAGGCATAGAAGTTAGTTTTTGAGCCATCGTAATCAACCCCTAAACCACCCCCCACATCGATATAGGTCATATTTGCCCCTAATTTCGCTAATTCCACATAAATCTGACTAGCTTCGCGAATGGCATCCTTAATGACGCTAATAGCGGAGATTTGCGACCCGATATGATAGTGCAGCAGTTGCAGACAATCTAACATCCCCGCTTGTTCTAATTCCGTCACCACCGTTAAGATTTCCGGGACGGTTAAACCGAATTTGGCCCGGTCTCCCGTGGAACATCCCCAACGACCCACCCCTTTTGTCCCCAGTTTCGCACGCACTCCCAAATGAGGGGCAATTCCTAACTGACGACTGACGCGCAGGGTTAAATATAATTCTTCCAATTGTTCGATGACAATCAAAGGCCGATGACCGAGACGAGTGGTCAACAGGGCAGTTTCCAGGTATTCTTTGTCCTTATAGCCGTTACAAATTAGCAATGGTTGTGTTTTGTCATTTTTACCGTTTAAGGCAGGTTCTAGGGTAGCTAAAGCAATCATTAGCTCAGGTTTTGAACCAGCCTCCAGCCCAAATTGATAGGGTTTACCAAAACGCACTAAAGACTCGACGATGTGACGGTGTTGATTGCACTTGATCGGATAGACACCGCGATAGACGTTGGGATAATTATAACGGGCGATCGCTCGGTTAAAACAGGCATTCAGGCGCTCGATCCGGTCTTCCAAAATATCACTAAACCGAATTAGCAGGGGTAAACCGATATTCCGCCGCTTAATCGCCGAAACTAACTCGTATAAGTCCAAAGAACCGCCCCTTTCTCCCTGGGGCGAAACGGTAATGTTTCCCGCGGCATTGATCGAGAAATAGGGTTCTCCCCAGCCTTGGATGCGATAGAGATTTTCGCTATCTTCGATCGACCAATGTTTAACGGGGGCAACTTTTTCGAGGTTGTTACCGTCAGAAGGGGTCAGATTGACTGGAGATAATTGCTTTTCTTGTTTCTTAAGTTGAGTTTTACCGGCCATTGTCTATCGATCGCTCCGTGTGAGACTCCGATCTTCTATCTTAAGTCAGACTTCCCGTCCGCGACCAAGATTCCGATCGTGATAGAATCTATTAGCCCTCAGGAGGCAGGAGTCAGGAGTTAGGAGGCAGAAGGCAGGAGGCAGGAGGCAGGAGGCAGGAGGCAGAAGGCAGAAGGCAGGAGGCACAGGAGGCAGGAGATTATTTTTATTTATTCTCCCCATCTCCCCATCACCCCCCGCAACGCGCACGCAGTGACCACCCCAACCCCCCATCACCCCCCGCAACGCGCACGCAGTGACCACCCCAACCCCCCATCTCCCCAAAATTTTATAGTGAACCGCTTATGAATTTATTAGACTCAAAAGGACGTTTATTCGGTAAATTTAGCTTGCTTGATATCGGAGCGGCTTTAGTAATTTTATTGACTATAGTTGGTATTTTTGTTGTGCCGGGGACGAGTGGTAAAAGTACGATCGCTCAAGTTACCAAAGAACCCATAGAAGTGGATGTTATTGTCCGGGGTTTAAGTGTTCTCAATCCCAACGCTTTGATTAATCAATTCAATACCGAGAAGAAAACTAATATTGTTATTCGTAATCAACCAGCCGGTCAAGTGGACATAAAAAATGTTAAACCTTTATCGAGAAATGTCCTAGTTCCGCAGCCGGATGGTAGTGTGAAAGTCCTACCCGATCCCCGCACGGAAAACTATTCTCAAGATATGATTATGACTCTCAGTGGTCAAGCAGAAGTTACCGATACTGGTGCGGTTGTTGGCGGTCAAAAGGTGAAAATTGGCACTTTAATCGAGTTGGAAGGAGATAATTATAATTTCAACACCAGTGTTATCGATGTCCGTTTACCAAAAAGTTCTTAATCAGTGAGCAGTAAACAGTAAACAGTAAACAGTGAGCAGTAAACAGTGACCAGTAAACAGTGACCAGTAAACAGTGACCAGTAAACAGTGAAAAGACAGTAGGAAACTTCTATTTAACACTGCTCACTTGAAAACTCAAATCTGATAACTGATAACTGATAACTGATAAGAGGATTAACTGCTATTTATACACCGCCTTTAGCTCGTTTGATCGAGCAGTTACAAAAATTACCCGGGGTAGGACCAAAAAGCGCCCAACGTTTGGCCCTGTATATTCTCAAACGACCGGAGCAAGACGCGATCGAATTGGCCCAGGCGATCGTGGATGCTAAAAAACAAGTAGGATTATGTCAGGTTTGTTTTCATCTTTCGGCCGAACCGATTTGTGAAATTTGCCGCAATCCTAACCGAGAAACGGGTACTATCTGTGTGGTGGCCGATTCTAGGGATGTGATTGCTTTGGAGAAAACACGGGAATATTCGGGCAAATATCACGTTTTAGGCGGTGTTTTCTCACCCATGGATGGGATTGGACCCGATCAATTGAATATACAGTCTTTAGTCACCAGAGTTAGCCAAAAAAAAATTCAGGAAGTTATCTTGGCCATTAGTCCCAGTGTCGAGGGAGAAACCACAACTTTGTATATCGGGGGTTTACTGAAACCCTTCACCAAAGTTACCCGTATCGCTTTCGGGTTGCCCATGGGCGGCGATCTGGAATACGCTGATGAAGTAACCTTAGCGAGAGCTTTAGAAGGTCGTCGGGAATTATGACCCCACACCCTGTCCCCACTAAAAGACTTTTTGCCGCAAACCCTACTTAGGACAATTATCGAAAATTTGGGTTAAAACCCCGTCGTTTTACGACGGCTTTAAGCTACAATGGAAAAAGCGATAACCAAGCTAAAAACTGAACCTTGACCACAGATAGTAGGGGGTTTCGTTC
>NZ_SFBY01000002.1:0-2503 GCF_007095505.1 Microcystis sp. M_QC_C_20170808_M3Col | reverse complement strand
TCTCCTAGTTATTTTGTTTCTTCTTTAGGAGGTGCAACCCTGGAAGTTCTTAAGTGCTATATTAAAGATCAAGAAAAGCCGTCGTAAAACGACGGGGTTTTAACCCAAATTTTCGATAATTAATTTTTCAAGCTTCAAAGACTGCAAAAATAAGGATTAAATGGCCTAAAATCTGTAAATAGACCATTTAATTGATTGTTATTCATTCTTAATTCTCCTGACTACTGGCTACTGACTCCTAACCCTAACAACAATTTTTGATTTTTACAAGAGGTCTAATTTTGGCACTGACTGGCTATCTGTTTAGCTTCCACCTGTAAACGCTGGGCCATGCGAAACATTTCTTGGCCGGTGTGGAGAGAGCGATCATCGTAGTTAAGGGTAAAGGTTTCCAATTCTTCTAGTCCATCAGTGAGATGATTGAGACAGTAGTAAAGAGAAGCGGCCACTTTGGCCATTTTGGCAGGGTTTGGCCGTTGGCAAAAGAGGGTTTTGGCTCGATCGAGATTTTGGCGACAGGTTTCTAGATAGTCTTGAAAAACAGCCATTAACTGATCATCGAAGGGATCGGCAGATAGGTGATCGATCTGACCTTTGAGAGGCCGGATAATTTGACCGATCAGCCGATTAATCGGGCTATAGGTCTGGTTATACCACTGTTTGACCAGGGCTTCGTCTTCCCGGGATGCTTCTTTGTAACGATGGTAATTTGCTTGGGCGGTGGCAGTGCGTTGGGCGCGCTTTTCCGGAGAATTGCTGATTAGTTGGTTATCGTAGTCTTTTCTTAGTCTCGGATCGCTTAATATCTCGTAGGCGGCGTTAATAGCGACGATTTTATCGTGACTGGCACTATCGTTTTGACTATCGGGATGGAATTTTCTTGCTAAACGCCGATAGGCCTGTTTAATCTCGTCAGGGGTCGATTTATAGCTGATTTCTAAGGTCTGGTAGTGGTTGCCGGTCATGAGCGCAAGCGATCGATCTGTCTTTTGTTATTATCGGGGCGGGGAAGGAGAATTGTCGAGAATGGGAAGTGGGAAGTGGGAAGTGGGGTGTGGGAAGGATAAATAAAAATAATCTCCTGAATACTGTCTCCTCAATCCTGACTCCTAACCCAATGCTAGATGTGGGATTTTTGCAGGAGTTCTATTTTTTGACAAAGATAAGCAAAAATTATTTATTGACTCTAAACACTTGAGAATATTTAAATTAACATTCCGCAATATTTATAAATTCTTAAGAATTAATTGAGAAAGATTTTTATTTAACAACGATGTTGCAATGGTTACAGCGATTTGGTAGAATTTCATAGTCGGTTATTCTGTGCTTTTTTGGGCAGCAGTGGTTGAAACCCTTGCCACACCTACAAGGTGATCCTAGTTAAGACAGGTAAATTAGTCAATTTCACCCACAACGATGATCTTTTTTTTGTGTAGTTTTGTTGCAAAAAAAAAGTTTTTTTGACAAAAAACACAAAGTATGATATGAAACCAACGCATTTCTGGCCGCGAGTAATTATTGCAGAGTGGGGTTAGGGTGTGGGGAGAATAAATAAAAGCAATCTCCTGACTGCTGAATTCTGACGAAATTAGCAAAATTAGACAAAAGGATTGATTTCAGGGATATGATCGATCGAGGGTAACTCTATTTTGCTCGATCGCTCTTGCCCAAGATAATAGGGACAATGAAGCTGACAATCGGGACGATGGGGAAAATCGACTAAATCATTTTGGTATGCTGATAGATAGCGATCGAGATCTTTCAATAAACGGCGTAAATCTCGCCCTGTCTGTTGGTGTAGTTTCCGATTATAGTTAAAAGTAATTTGTTCGGGGCTGCGGGGTAACTGCACAAACCAATAGGTCATCGATAAACTATCAAGAGGATAAGCAGAAGTTTCTCCCAACACATACAGATAAAGTCTCGTCTGCCAATTTTTGGCTAGTTTGTCAGCATCGATAGGTTTTAAGTAGGTTTTCCAGTCAAAAATTACGGCTCGATCGCTCTCTAATAAAATTAAATCATAGATAACCGTTAATAAATAATTACCCACAGTTAAACTGCGAGAATGTTCCGCTTCGCGATTCGCTTCTCCCGGATTTTGGGCAATGGCCGGGGCAGCCTTTAATAGGGCCGTTAAACAATGTTCTAACTGTTCATTTTCCCGTAATAAAGATGCGATCGGCAGCCCTAATTCCCGCTGCTGTAATAATAGGTGAAACTGACTGCCCCATTCTTGCCTCTGCAATTGTTCAGGGTCAGCCGGTGTGTTAAGTTCCTCTAGATAGACTTTTTGAAATCTGGGTGGACAGGTTTCCAATAGGTTTAAATGACCTTGAGCAAGACGGTAGATCTTAGGCATATTGACACTCCCATCGCTAAAAGCGAGGGATTCTTGGTTCACTGAGTTTCCTTAATCTGGCAGGACGTATCCAACCAAACCAGAGGGAATCTCACGCCGGCGCGTATTAGTTTCGGTATGCCCTACCGTACTTAGTCCCTT
>NZ_SFBY01000199.1:0-5799 GCF_007095505.1 Microcystis sp. M_QC_C_20170808_M3Col | reverse complement strand
GAAAAATGGCAAGCTTTAACCCCACAACAAAAGGAAAGATTTTTACCTCTATCTCCCGATTTTGTCATTGAATTAATGTCTGCTAGTGACAACATAGAAACTGCTAGGAAAAAAATGCAGGAATATTATAATGGGACTCGTTTAGGTTGGTTAATCAATAGAAAAACTAGAGAAGTAGAAATTTATCGTCAAGGACAGGCAGTAGAAATTTTAACCAATCCAGAGAGTTTATCGGGGGAAAATATTCTGCCAGAATTTAGTTTAAATCTTACTTTGATTTGGTAAGCCAATTTAATTTAGGGAGTGATTCAGAAGTAGTGATTGCCGCTTAAGGCTTTGCTTTGTTAGGCATTGTATTCATATACAAAATACCAAACTTCAGTTTTAAGGAAGATAGTCATAATCAAGGATTTCTTCAAGGGTGAAGGGTGATTCAATCGGGAATGAATCAGCAGCAAGTTGATACTTTCTGACAGTATCCTCTCTGGCTGCTTGGTAACAATCTATCCAGATTTCAGGAATCAATCTTCTCAGACTTGGACTCTCTCTTAATAAGCGTTGAACTTGTCTGCGTTGTTCAACAACTGTGCTGCGCCACCCCTGAACATTTGTTTCCTTTTCAGTTAGCCAGTAAGTCAATTTAAGCAGATGTTCGGCAATGACGGTTAAGGGACTTTCTAGTTCTCGTTTTTCACTCCTTCCCATCGTTTCAATTTCTTCGATTAAATTTTCTAAGTCTAATTTTTCAAAACGATGTTCTTTGAGCAAGTTAGCGGTTTCTTGTAACCATCCGTAGAAATCTTCTTGATAAAGACTTTTACCTGACGAGACTAAAGACTTTTCGATGCTCATTTGATGATGACCTAAAAATATGATAGAGCAATCGGCGATTCTTACCACTGTTGCCTCTTGCCTGTTGCCTATTGCCTGACTTCTGCCAGAAGTCTAATATCCTAGGATTACTCCTTAAAACATCAGAGCTTTAAATTTAAGCTAAAATTGGGTAAAACATCTTCACCCGATAAATCAGTGGGATTTTCTAATATCTCCACTTCCTTTGCTTGACGATAAATTTCAACTTGCCGATTCTGCGGATCGATTAACCAGCCTAACCTTGCCCCATTTTCCCTATATTCGAGCAGTTTTTTCTGTAATTTGTCAAGACTATCAGATTCAGACCGCAATTCGACCACAAAATCGGGACAGAGGGGAATAAATCCTTTTTTCTGCTTAGGGGTTAAAGATTCCCAGCGTTCTCGACTCACCCAAGATAGATCGGGAGAACGAATCGCCCCATTTGGCAGTATAAATCCAGTGGAAGAGTCAAACCCGACTCCTAAAGCTTCATTTTCTTCGCACCAGCGAAACAATTGTCCTGTTATACGAAAATTTCGCTGTCCTGATTCGCCACCTGTCGGGGGATTCACGATTAATTCTCCTTGGGCTGTACGTTCTAATTTTAAGTCACGGTTGACCATAGCAATGGCTTCAAACTGTTCAAGGGTGATCGAGAGAGCGATCGCGCTAGGAATTTCTAAGGAGAGGGTTTCGGGTGAGGTAGTAACTGCTAACATAATCCTTTGATCAGGTGCAACTCATATATACTATTAAAGATTATTTGTCAAGTTTTTGCTCAGACTTCTTTAGCTTGCGCTGACCAAATTCCCCAGGTTTTTCGGAAGCTTCCACCTCGATCGGGCGGTTTGCTGTAAATAACAGGTTACAATAGCGAATAATTAACTAAATTTACCTAAAAACCATCGATCGTGTTCTACGCTATTGATTTCGGAACCAGTAATACCGTCATTACTCGTTGGAATGGGGCGACAAATAGGGCAGAAACCGTCAAATTATCGGAGTTATCCCAACAAATAGCCGACAATCCGCCCCTAATTCCCAGTTTACTCTATATTAAATCAGCCAATCCCCTGCAAGTAATTGCTGGTCAAGCGGTACGGGATCGGGGTTTAGATATCGATCGAGATCCGCGTTTTTTTCGTCGCTTTAAACGAGGTATCGGGGCAAAAATTCAAGGATTTTTACCAGAATTAGAGGAAACTGTCCTCAGTTTCGAGGGGGTTGGTCAATGGTTTCTTGATAGCATCATCGACCACTTAAAAAACACCACCCCGGAAACCCCCCAATCTCTAGTTTTAACCGTCCCCGTCGATAGTTTTGAAAGTTACCGCAATTGGTTAAGCAATGTTTGTCAGGGGTGGGAAATCGAACAAATTCGACTAATTGATGAACCCACGGCCGCCGCTTTGGGTTATGGAACCATTGGGGATCAAGTGATTTTAGTGGTAGATTTTGGCGGTGGCACTCTCGATCTTTCTTTGGTACAATTAGATTTAGATAATCCTCAAAAAAATCAAGGTTTTATTCTCAAGTGGGGAGAAAAACTTTTAGGCAATAATTCTGCCCAAAAAACTAAACTAGCGAGAGTTTTAGCCAAGGCGGGGACAAATTTAGGGGGGTCAGATATCGACGATTGGATTGTCGATTATTTTGCCCAAAAGCAATCTTTAGCGAAAACTTCCCTGACTACTCGTCTAGCAGAAAGATTAAAAATTAAACTTTCTTCCCAATTAACCGCCGAGGAGGTATATTTTGATGAGGAAAATTTCGAGAGTTACGAGTTAAGCTTGGATCGAGAACAATTGACCGATATTCTCCAACAACAAAACTTTTTTAATCAATTAGATGATTTAATGACGGGAGTTTTGCAACAGGGAAGACGCAATGGAGTTGAAGTTAGCAATATCGATGCGGTGTTATTAGTCGGGGGAACCGTACAAATTCCGGCGGTAAAAGATTGGGTGCGACAGTATTTTGATAGTAGTAAAATTAAAGAGGATCGACCCTTTGAAGCGATCGCTTTGGGAGCGTTACAATTAGCCCAAGGTTATCAAGTCAAAGATTTTCTTTATCATAGCTACGGCATTCGTTACTGGAATCGTCGCAAAAATGCCCACGCTTGGCATCCGATTATTAACTCTGGACAACCCTATCCTATGGAAAAACCCGTGGAATTAGTCCTAGGTGCTTCCGTGGACAATCAACCCAGCATTGAATTAATTATCGGCGAATTAGGCACGGAAAGGGGGGCAATGGAGGTCTATTTTGATGGTGATAAATTAATTACTCGTTCCCTCGGTAATGGAGAAACCAGCGTCCAAACCTTAAATGATCGCGAGGGGGCCCGATCGATCGCTAAACTCGATCCTTTAGGTTTTCGGGGTAAAGATCGCATTAAAGTGCAGTTCTGGATTGATGATCAGTGTTTTCTGCGGATTAATGTGGAAGATTTACTCAGTCAAGAATTGTTACTAAATAATCAAATCGTCACCAAATTAAGCTAGACTTTGCTTCACCTAAAAATCAAGTGCAGACTCATAGTAAGTTTGCACTGATATTATCGCAATATTCTGTTTTACCGGTGGCTTTATCGACTGTGATCGCGCACGGGGATCGGGATTAGTTCGGGTTCGGGTTCGGGTTCCGGACCAAAAACACTCTCGATCAGTTTGCGCGCCCATTCTCTCAACTTGTCTATCACTTCATCTAAATAGTCCATTGACCAAATGGCTCCTTTGAGATACTAGCTATGAGTTTTCGTCGATTGATCCCCGCAACAGCTTGATTCTAGAGAATTTTAACTAATTTTCATCGTTTGGCTGTTAAATCTGACGAGCGGGGGAATCTATATCTTGTATTTATATTAAGCTTAACATAAGTTTTTAGTCTGAGTATATATTCTTGGCAATTCTTTTTTAAGACATTATTAATAAATTCCGGCGTAGGCGATCGAGAGCGGTATAGGCACTAATCTGGCGAATGGTCAAGCGAGATCGATTTTCTCCGAAACGATGCTCTGATACAGTCACTTTTCCCTCAGGACTGGCTAAACCGACATAAACTAGGCCCACGGGTTTTGTCTCGCTGCCTCCTCCTGGTCCAGCAATACCCGTGATACTGATCCCCCAATCCGTAGCGAGGCGTTTTTGCACCCCTAGGGCCATCTGTTGGGCGACAATCTCGCTTACAGCCCCGAAATTATTTAAATCCCCTTCATTTACGTCTAAGAGGGCAACTTTTACCCGATTATCGTAGGAAATAACCCCACCCCCAAAATAATCGGAACTGCCGGCGATTTGGGTGATAATTTCCCCTAATCCCCCTCCAGTACAGGATTCTGCCACACTCAAAGTTTGTTTTTGCTGCCGCAAAAGTTCCCCCACCACTGCGGGCAAAGTTTCGTTATCAGCACCAAAATAATCTAATCCGGCGATTTCCTTAATTTCCGTCGCTACCGGTTCAATTACCTGCAAAGCAGCCTCTAAAGAAGGGGCTTTGGTCGCAATTCGCAAACGCACTTCGCCTAAACTAGCATAGGGGGCAACGGTGGGATTAGTCAGATCAAATAAATGGGCAACTTTTTCCGCTAAAGCTGACTCACCGATACCGCGAAATTTGAGGTAACGACTATAAATCCTCTCTTTGCCCCATCCTTGACTTTCTAGGTAAGGAATCGCCGTTTCTACCCACATTCTCTTCATTTCTGAGGGTACTCCGGGGAAAGTGAGAATAGTTACGTTAGTCTGTGGTTGCCAGATCATGCCGGGGGCGGTTCCCGTCGGATTTGGCAAAAAATCGGCTCCCATGGGTATTAAAGCCTGTTTACTGTTACTAGGAGGCATTTCTCGCCCTAAACTCGTAAATTTAGCCTCGATTTCTGCTAAAATCTCCTGATCTTCTCTGAGGGACGTTTGGAAAAAATCGGCGATTGTTTCTGTGGTTAAATCGTCGGGAGTAGGTCCGAGTCCGCCGGTAAAAATTAAAATTGAGGAACGTTCTAGGGCAATAGCGATCGCTTTTTTCAGTCTTTCTACATTATCCCCCACCACCGTTTGATAATAATGGGGAATGCCTAATTTTGCCAATTCTAGGGCTAAATATTGGGCGTTAGTATTAACTATATCCCCTAATAATAATTCCGTTCCTACACAAATAATTTCAGCGGCCATAATTTTTAGCAATTAGCTTAAGATTTTCAATTTTAATCATCAACTGATCTCCTGTCACCATCGTTCGATCGGGTTTCGGTAACGATGGTCATGGAAGTTAACAATACCAGTGCGCTCCAACATTATACCAGTAAGCTATCAACAATCAAGGTCTTTTATATTAAATGCCACTTTGTTGCTGAACAGCCCATATATGATTCTGGGTAGTGATTCGATAGTAGTGGTAGTCTAATGTGGAGAATCACCTATGGGCTATCTGGTACTTTATCCATGACTATAATGCCCAATTAGCAAGGTTTGAGCTATCACCACGACAATAAAATCACTACCTATTAGCAAACGTAAAATCAGCGTACTATTCCCCTATATAACAATAATTGCTCATAATCAAGCATAACAAAGTATTGCCGATCATCACCTCTTCCTTCCTGCTATCAAAAACCCCACCAAAATCATCTAAAATTAAAATGTCCACTAAATAATAAAATTCTATGACTCGCTGGTTTAATATTGCAGGTCCCTGTAAAGACGATATCCACTATATGCTATCTCCCACAGTACGATTACCAGATTTAGAGGAGCTAATTCAACAACGTAGTTACTTTGTCCTTCACGCACCACGACAAACAGGGAAAACCACAGCAATGTTAGCTCTAGCACAACAACTTACCGATAGAGGAAATTATGCCGCAGTCATGGTATCAGTGGAAGTAGGAAGTGCATTTAATCATGATCCTGCTGCCGCAGAATTAGCAATTTTAGGAACTTGGTA
>NZ_SFBY01000198.1:0-12365 GCF_007095505.1 Microcystis sp. M_QC_C_20170808_M3Col | reverse complement strand
CGTTCTGACTTTATCTGTGTGGGAATTTTCTTAACTCCTTCAACCAAACCCTTTACTACACAAGGATTTTAACCTTTTTTGTCCTCGATCGCTTTTTTATTTAAGCGAACGGTGAGTCAGTAAACTTCAGAAAGACGGGGGAACGGTGCTGATCTCCTCGGCCGATCTGGCTAAAAAAGGCATTATCACGGCGGATCTCGGGGTGGTGCGAACGGAATTCGCCGGACAGTACCCCGAGGTGGTGAAGCGATATATCGCCGTGTTGGATGAGGCGGTTAAGACATACCGGAGCGATCCGGAAAACGCGATCAAAGCTTTAGCTAAGGAACTGAATATCACGCCGGAGGAAACGGCCGCCGCGGTCAAAGAGTTGATCTGGTTGGATTCGAGTGAACAGCGATCGCCGAAATATCTGGGGACGACCGACAATCCCGGTGACTTCGCCAGAATCCTTAAGGAATCGGCAGATTTCGCGGTCAATCAGAAAAAAATCACCAGCGCACCCGATCTGGCCGCCTTTCAAAAAAGCCTCCTTACCAAAGCTCTCTAGTTTCTGAAAGTCCATGAGTTACTCTTTTGATCCGAAAACTATCTCCGATACCCTGACGCGAGAAGTGATTGTTTGCGAACTGGCCAACGTCGGTGTTACCTTCGGCTCAGGTAGCGAAGGAAATGAAGTCTTGCAGGACATTAATCTAAGCTTGTTCGCAGGAGATTTCGTCTGCGTGTTAGGCTCTTCTGGGTGCGGTAAGACGACGTTATTACGGGTCTTGGCTGGCTACCAACGGCCGACGACGGGAATGGTCACCGTCGCGGGGAAACGACATACCGAACCTGATCCCGATGTGGGGGTCGTGTTTCAACGTCCTAACCTGTTCCCTTGGTTAACGATCGCCAAAAATGTCGAGTTTGGCCCAAAAATGAAAGGAGTGAGGGATCGGGAACGAAAACAAAGGGTATCCGCTACTTTGGAGATGGTGGGACTCTCTGAAGCGGCGAATTTCTTCCCCTATCAGCTTTCCGGGGGGATGCAACAACGAGCAGCGATCGCCCGTACCCTAGCCGCCGAACCAGCGATTATTCTCATGGACGAACCTTTTGGCGCACTCGATGCGCTCACCCGCGAATCGATCCAAACCCATCTCAGAGGCATTTGGCAGAGAACAGGGAAAACGATCTTTTTCATCACCCATGACGTGGAAGAGACTCTCTTACTCGCCACCCGCATCGTTGTCCTCCACGCTCGTCCCGGTCGCGTGGTTAAGGATATCGTCAATCCTTTCGCCCACCGTGACCACGAGGTAACCCCGGCTTCTTTGCGGCTATCCCGGGAATTTCTAGAGATGCGACAGAATTTGGTGGATAGTATTCGCAGCGACGAGATATAGTCACTTGATCGCTTTAGGGATTTCAATTTCTCGCTCTATTGTTCAATCATTACAGTTTACATCTCAAATGGAATTGCTATAGCACTTGAGAACTTCATAAGGCGCACCTCCCAAAGAAGAAACAAAATAACAAGGTTTGATTCATCCTCCACAAAGGGTTCTCTACTATTTTATAAGTTTTTTCGCCTACCTACTTAACTGATAACTGATAACTGATGCAAAGCTGACGGCTAATATTGATATCGATCGCTATTTAGGACTAGGGTGGCATTTTTAGCGACAAAATCAATAATTTTTTTAGCCACATCAACACCGGTGGCCGCTTCTATTCCTTCCAAACCGGGAGAGGAATTCACCTCGATAACCACAGGCCCGTGATTGGACCGTAATAAGTCCACACCCGCAACCCGTAAACCCATGGCTTTAGTGGCCCGTATAGCCGTACTGCGTTCCTCTGGCGTTAATTTTACCTTTTCTGCCTTACCTCCGCGGTGAAGATTAGAACGAAAATCCCCTTCGGCCCCCTGTCGCTTCATCGAGGCTACCACTTTTCCATCGATGACAAAACAGCGCAGATCTGCCCCACTGGCCTCTTTAATATACTCTTGTACTAAAATATTAGCCTCTAATTGCCGAAAAGCTTCAATAACTGACTTGGCTGCTTGGTCGGTTTCCGCTAAGACTACCCCAATACCTTGGGTTCCCTCTAATAATTTAATCACTAGAGGGGTGCCGCCGACGGTTTCGATTAAACCATCGATATCTTGAGTTGCGTGAGCAATTCCCGTCACCGGTAGGCCTATCCCTTCCCGAGCGAGGATTTGCAGACAACGCAATTTATCCCGCGACCGAGAAATTGCTTGCGAGTCGTTGGTAGTAAAAACATTCATCACCTCGAATTGTCGGACGACTGCGGTTCCATAGAAGGTTTTTGAGGCAGCAATGCGGGGGATAATCGCGTCGAAACTCTCCAAGGGTTTACCGTTATAGACAACCGTGGGTTTATGGGAGGTGATGTTCATGTAACAGCGCAAATAATTGATCACTCGTACCTCATGACCTTGGTCCTCTCCCGCTTCTTTCAGTCGCTTGGTCGAGTAAAGAGAAGCGTCTTGCGATAAAATAGCGATTTTCATAAATTTTCGCTTAAATATTGCTTTTAAAACTGAATAGCTCGTTATTCCCCCATATTGGCTTTTTTGGCCGGCAACTCATAAAATTTCTCCTCTCGATCGAAGTCCATCGATTATTATGGCGCTGACAGTTCCCTTTGAACAGTTGGGTTAAATGAAAAGTAAAAAAGATCAAGCTTAAGAACCTAAGCAAAATTAATTACACATATCTAACCACCTCTTGCCTCTTGCCTATCTTCACTAGGAAATTAATTTTGCACGACTACTTAAGACTAGATTGGTTTTTGTCGTCAGGCTAAGTTTAATTTATAGTTTTAAGGATTTAATTGACTAACAAAGACTAGAGAAGGAGTAAAGGGAAAAGATGTCAATTAATAAATACAATTTTGTTACGGTTTTGCTCCTAGGGATGATCGATCGGTTAGAATGATAAGGTGATCGATGAAGAAAACCATGACTTTACTAGCGAAATCTTTAGAGGAACTGACCGACTGGGTAAAAGACCAGGGACAACCCGCTTATCGGGGTAAACAATTACACCAATGGCTATATGAAAAAGGGGTGCATTCTTTGGCGGATATTTCCGTATTTCCCCAAGAATGGCGCAGCAAGATGGCAGACTATCCTATTGGTCGTTCCCTTATACATTATCGCAGTGTAGCACCCGATCTCACTCGTAAATATCTGCTAAAACTGGCGGATGGTTTAATTATCGAAGCGGTGGGAATTCCTAGTGAAAAAAGATTGACAGTCTGTGTTTCTTCGCAAGTGGGTTGCCCGATGGCCTGTGATTTTTGTGCCACAGGAAAAGGGGGTTTTACTCGTAATTTAAAAGCTTATGAAATCGTTGACCAAGTGTTAACAGTACAGGAGGATTTTCAGCAGCGAGTTAGTCATGTGGTGTTTATGGGGATGGGGGAACCTTTATTAAATATCCCCGAAGTGGTGACAGCGATTCATTCCCTTAATAAAGATGTGGGTATCGGTCAGCGTTGTTTAACGATTTCTACCGTGGGATTACCCCATAAAATCAAGCAACTAGCGGCCCATAATTTACAAGTAACTTTTGCTGTTAGTCTCCATGCTTCTAATCAACAAGTTCGAGCTAAATTAATCCCCAGTGCCGATCATTTTACCCTAAGTAATCTGCTCCAAGACTGTCAGGAATACGTTCAAATCACGGGACGAAGGGTGACATTTGAATACATTCTTTTAGCGGGAGTGAATGATTTACCCGAACACGCAAGGGAATTAGTCAAACTGGTGAAAGGTTTTCAATCCCACGTCAATCTCATCCCCTATAATCCTATTCAAGAGGTGGATTATCAACGGCCTGATGAAAAAAGAATCAGGGCTTTTAAAACTATTTTAGAACAGGAAAAAGTCGCCGTTACTGTCCGTTATTCCAGAGGTTTAGCGGCCGATGCGGCCTGTGGACAATTGCGAGCGAGCGTCATGGTCAAATAAACTTGATTTGTTCACTACTCTATCATCAGTTTTCTCTGTTATAATTAGAGTAACAGAGGAGTTTTAGCGGTGTTGTTTGTTAATAATTGTAAAATTTAATCAAGATCGGGATGGTTATCGGGCAACACCTCAACGGTGGGGGCAAGTAACTGTTAAGTATGCTTCTTTAACTAGCGGTTTTGGTTATCCTGTTGCGGAATTTTTTCAGAGAGGTAAATTTTAGTATTTGTCAGCCACAGCAACTCGACTATTGGTAATTTCTTCGAGTTCGGGGGTAAGGATCATGAAAGGTAAAATATTAGCAATTGCAGCTTTAGGAACTTTAGCGGTTTTTAATTGTTTTCCTCGGATAGCTTATAGTCAACCGCTACTTGTCAGCAAAGAATCAACCACACCCACCTCGATCATAATTGATGATGAGGAGATGGCACAACTTCCCATGCCTGTTCGTCAAGGATTGGAACTGTATCTAGCGGGCAATACTGGTGGTGCAGTTGATGTGTGGGTAGATAACGGAATTAAATTCGCCAAGGATCATGAGGATTTTTTTGAATCAGCTGAACAAGCTAGAAGTGAAGTCCAGATCTGGGAGGAATTCCGTTTGAAAATGAAAAAAATTCTCAAACAATACACTCAAGCTAGTGGACCTTGTAAACAATCTATTTTCCTGCAAGAACTTATCTATCCCCAGAATAAGTTTTTAAGACGTTTTTTCCTGAAACTTCGCCACGAACAGGATTCTTTGTTTGTAGAGTTTATGACTTTACAGACCCCTAAAGGGGTGTACATTACCCACATTCACTTTCATCCAGACCTGCGAGAAATCATCGGGGATGATAAGTAGGACAACATCAATCGACTACACTAGATCAAGGCGGTAGCGTTGCGACTTATCGGCAGGCTTATCTTCAAACAATTAACAGCGATCACTTAATCCTATTCAAGAGGTGGATTATCAACGGCCTGATGAAAAAAGAATCAGAGCTTTTAAAACTATTTTAGAACAGGAAAAAGTCACCGTTACTGTCCGTTATTCGAGAGGTTTAGCGGCCAATGCGGCCTGTGGACAATTGCGATCGAGCGTCATGGTAAAATAAACAACCGTCAATCGGCCATTAACTAGATTGCTAGTCTCCCTGCTAGGCTAAACTAGAGAACTATAACATCAAGTAGGAGCCATTTAGATGCAAAGTCTCTCTAGTGCCAAAGAAAATCGCCTTTTTGTCTATGAAGTCGTCGGTTTGAGTCAAAATGACAAGACTGATAACCTAGATTATTCTATCCGTAAGAGTGGCAGTGTCTTTTTAACCGTTCCCTATGGCCGCATGAATCAAGAAATGCGTCGGATTACCCGTTTAGGCGCTCGCATCGTCAGCATTAAACCCTTAAACGCAGCTGCAGCCCAGTAGTTGAAAAAATAATTATCGGTAATATCTCTCCCCCGCTCTTGTCCTCATCAGGCAACCTAGGGGGATTTTTAGCATAAATAGGGAAAAGTAGCATAAATCTTAATAAAAAGTAAAAATGCTACAAGTGTAACAGTTTTTAACCAGAGAGTTGACCTATCCTTAAGGAAAAGATAAAAGCGATGTCTGTGGTTTTTTTAAGATAACTCTCGATTAGGCCTAGGTGTAGTGTACCGATGGTAGGCTAAACTATGGAACGATTATCGTGACTTGAGTTGGGAGTTATATTTAATGTACAGTCCGAGTACACTAGCGGGAAGCCGTTTATTTGTTTACGAAGTGGCGGGTCTCAATCAAAACGACAATACTGACAGCTTGGATTATTCAATCCGTCAGAGTGGAAGCGTGTTTTTCACGGTTCCCTACAGTCGCATGAATCAAGAAATGCGTCGGATTACCCGTTTAGGTGGTCGTATCGTCAGCATCAAACCCTTAAATGGGATTGCCCCCGTAGCAACTGTTTCTAGTGCCTCCACACCACAGCCAATCGCTCAATCATCGCCCGTCCCCGAACAGACCAAGAAAAAGGCCATGACTCAAGCGAAAGAAAAAACAGATATCCCAGTCAACATCTACCGTCCGAACCAACCCTTTATCGGCAAATGTATCGAGAATTATGCTCTCGTTGATGAGGGAGGTATCGGTATCGTACAACACGTCACCTTTGACCTTTCTGGGGGCGATTTACGCTATTTAGAAGGGCAAAGTATCGGTATTATCCCCCCGGGTAGCGATGCTAATGGCAAACCTCATAAATTGAGACTCTATTCGATCGCCTCCACCCGTCATGGTGATAAATTAGACGATAAAACCGTATCCCTCTGCGTGCGTCAGTTAGAATACCAACACCCAGAAACCAAGGAAACCGTTTATGGAGTTTGTTCCACCCATCTTTGTCATATAGAGGTGGGTGCTGATGTGGCTATTACCGGTCCCGTGGGTAAGGAAATGCTGCTACCAGATGACGAAGATGCCACTATCATTATGATGGCCACCGGGACCGGAATCGCTCCCTTCCGAGCTTTCCTCTGGCGGATGTTCAAGGAACAACACGAAGATTATAAATTCAAAGGTCTAGCTTGGTTGATTTTCGGAGTTCCCAAAACGGCGAATATTCTCTACCAAGAAGAATTAGAGAAAATAGCGGCGGAATTCCCCGATAACTTCCGTCTCACCTATGCCATCAGCCGGGAACAGCAAAATCCCCAGGGAGGTAGAATGTATATTCAACACCGGGTAGCCGAACACGCTGACGAAATTTGGAATCTACTCCAAAGTCCCAAAACCCACGCTTATATGTGCGGACTGAAAGGGATGGAAGATGGTATCGACGATGCTATCACCGGTGCCGCCGCTAAAAATGGTGCTGATTGGTCTGTCTATCAGAAACAACTGAAAAAAGAACATCGCTGGCACGTAGAAACCTACTAAACTAAAAAGGTTCTCGGAAAATTTTTTCGGGTGGGCATTGCCCACCCTTTTTGTCTTGGTTTCGGTTAAGATCAGTTTTTTAAAAGGCCTTTAATAAAGATGAAATTCTCTCGACGCTTTTTTCCTGTTTTCCTTGCCCTCTGCTTACTGTTTATTTTCCTGCCCCGGGCCTGGAGTTTTACTAATAGCCAAAAACAAATTCTGGCAGATTTAAAAACAGCCGAGATTATTTATCTGGCAGAAAGGCACGATAGTCAAGGCGATCATCAGGCCCAATTAGCTATTATCAAGTATTTACAGGCCAATAATCCCCAAATAGCGATCGCTTTTGAGATGTTTCAACGTCCTTACCAAATCTATTTGGATCAGTATTTAGGGGGCCAAATTAGCGAAAATCAGTTGAGAGAAAAAAGTGAATACGACCAACGTTGGGGATTTGATTGGGAATTTTACGCCCCGATCCTGCGCTTGGCCAAGGCGAAACAACTACCAGCGATCGCCCTAAATACACCCACGGAAATCACTAGAAAAGTGGCACAGGAGGGCTTAGAAAGCCTCTCCACCTCAGAAATGACCTACATCCCCCCTAAAAGCGAAATAAACCAGGATAACGAGGAGTATCGTCAACAGATCTTAGCCGTTTATCAGCAACACACAGGGGGCAAAAGTCAGGGATTCGATCGCTTTTTTTTGGCACAGGTCCTCTGGGATGAAACCATGGCCGATGCGATCGCTAAATTCTGGCAAGCTCATCCCAACTATCAGATCATCGTCCTAGCAGGAAAAGGTCATATTGCCTACGGTTACGGTATTCCCAGTCGAGTCCAAAGAAGATTAGGCGATCGCGTCATCCAGCGCTCGGTTTTCTTGGGAGACGCTCCTCAATCATCACCAGAAGAAACCAAAAAACCCGCCGATTATTTTTGGCAAGAGCCAAATTAGGCCAATCAGGAGCTAGGAAGCAAGGGATGATAAGCTAAGAAGCCAGTCTTTTAATTTAGTGGATAATAGGTCTGAAAAACTGAGGCTATTTATGATTAATTTAACCTGTCAAGATACCAAAACGCTCGATCGCATTTTAGCTGTGACTCGTGCCGTGGGTTGGGGTGGTGCTAAAATTCTCCAATCCTACTACCGGGGTGAACAGGATTTAGCCATCAACGAGGAAAAAAAAGGCGGACCAGTGACGGCGGCGGATTTAGCGGCAAATCACTATATTTTAGGGGAATTACACAGAAATTTTTCTGATATCGACTTTGGTTATCTGAGCGAGGAAACCCATCAGGGCAATGAAGCTATCCCGAAAGATTGGGTATGGATTATCGATCCTTTGGACGGAACCCGGGATTTTATCGACAAAACGGGAGAATATGCCCTACATATCGCCTTATGTTATCAAGGAAGACCGATAATCGCCGTGGTTGCCCTACCAGATCAAGAAAAACTCTATTTTGCCCAAAAAGGAAAAGGTACTTTTCTAGAAACTAGCGACGGCAATATTACACAGGTAAAAGTTGCCAATAAAGATAAAATTACCGACCTCTATCTGGTGGTTAGTCGTACCCATCGCGACCAACGTTTTGATAATTTATTAAGTCAAATACCTTTCTTTGGTAAAAATTATGTGGGTAGTGTGGGCTGTAAAATTGCCACGATCCTCGAACAAAAATCCGATGTTTATATCTCCCTATCGGGGAAATCGGCGGCTAAAGACTGGGATTTTGCCGCACCGGAGTTGATTTTAACGGAAGCAGGCGGCAAATTTTCCTATTTTGATGGTCAACCCGTGCGCTATAATCGCAGCGATGTGCGGCAATGGGGGGGGATCATGGCTAGTAATGGTCCTTGTCATCAACAACTTTGTCAGTTGTCCACGGCAATCCTCGCCCAAATTGATGCCACTGTCTAATTTCTGCCCCCCTAACCCAGAATCGGAGATCGGTAGAATGGAAAAAAACCAGATCGAGCAATGTTACGGTTAAAAACTTGGCAAGGGTTGATTTTAGCAGTTCCGATCGCCGCCGTGGTGATTTTTCTGATCGTGGCCGCCGGCTTTCAGATCAATCAATGGGGTTTAAATTGGATTTGGGCAGTTTTTACCCTGATTTTTGTTGCTTGGCGCTTCCTGTTGGTCAGATGGACGCGCCCAGTAGTCGGGGAAATTGAAGCCACCATTGGCGAAGTTAAGGCAGAATTAACCCCTCCTGACGGTGATTCTGGGGGAAATGTCGAGGAAATTATCGAGAGAATTATCGCCGAGGCCCGCAATGATCGCCCGGTGTGGGAAGATTGGGCGACTTTTTGGCAACGCTGTCAGGATTTGGTCAATGCCATCGCCCAGATATATTACCCCGATGTCAAGTACCCCTTATTAAATATTTACATTCCCCAGGCCTACGGTTTAATTCGGGGAACTGTGGATGATAGCGATCGCTGGATGCAGAATCTTTCCCCGGCCCTGAATCAAATCACCATCGGTCAAGCCTATCAAGCCTACGAAGTTTATCAAAAATTGCAACCCTCAGCCCGGAAACTTTGGCAGGTCTGGAATTGGGCGCAATGGCTAATCAATCCCGCCGCGGCTGTGGCTAAAGTGGCTAGTCAAAAGTACAGCGATCGAGCGGATCAGCAATTATTAGTCAATTTAGGGCAAGTTTTGCGGGAAAATGCCCTGAGAAACCTCTCTCGCCAAGCGGTGTTACTCTACAGTGGCAGTAATCTCGCCCCCACTCTCCCCACCAAGACGAAAATCGCGACCACTACTCTCAAAGAAATTCTCGCCCAAGCTGAACCGATCACGGAAATCGATCGCCAACCAGTTAATATTCTGCTGGTTGGACGCACTGGGGCCGGCAAAAGCAGTTTAATCAATACTCTTTTTCGGGCCGATTTGGCCCAAGTGGATCTATTGCCCAGTACCGACGCAATCCAATCCTACCATTGGCAAACCCCAGAAGGAGACGAGTTAATCCTCTGGGATACCCCGGGCTACGAACAGGCAAATCGGGCTGATTATCGGCAAAAGGTTCTCAATTATGCCGAAAACGCCGATTTATTGATTCTTGTCACCCCCGCCCTCGATCCCGCCCTGGCCATGGATGAGGCTTTTCTTAAAGATTTGCAACAAACTATTGACAATTTACCAGTTATAGTATGTGTTTCTCAAGTCGATCGCCTGCGTCCGCTGCGAGAGTGGCAACCCCCCTATAATTGGCTGACGGGAGAAAGTCCCAAAGAAGTCAATATCCGCGAATGCTTGCAGTATCGGGCGGAATTATTCGAGGAACTCTGCGATCGCATTTTGCCGATGGTCAGTCAACAGCCGGATAGAGAAGCTTGGGGGGATGAGGAGTTATCAATCGCTTTGCTGGGGGCAATTTCGCCCGCAAAACAGTTGCGTTTAGCCCGTTTTTTAGCGGATTTAGAAACTCGAACTCTGGCAGCGGCTAAAATAATCGATCGCTATACTTTACAGATGGCCACGGGGCAAGGTTTAACGGCCCTATTAAAAAGTCCTATTCTAGGTTTTATCTCCACTTTAGCCACGGGAAGACCGACTTTAGCCTATCTTTTAGCCGAACAAATTCCTGTGGAACAATTACCGGTAGCGATCGGTAAATTACAGATGGCCTATGAGCTTTTTTCTCTCTTAAATCCGGAGAATAAAAGTTTTGATTTATTAGCACTTTGGCCAATACTATTAGAAAATTCTAGCACTGCCGACAAGGAAGCTTGGGCTTGGGGTCATGCTCTAGTAGAATATTGGACAAAGGACTTATCGATCGAACAGTTCCGGTCAAGTTATCAGGGGTATTTAGAGACGATAAAAACAGGCCTCTAACCAGATTAATTAAGCTAAAACTTTCTTCCACTTTAAAAGTATAGGAGAGTGGGGAGGAGAGGTTTCTGGGGTTGAGATTTCTAGCCTTTGTACTAAAATTACCAATGGGAGAGATTTTTTCGTGTTTTTTTGAAAGTTCTATTCATTTCTTTCATTTTCAGAGTTTTCATCGTTAGTTTTCGACGAACTCCCCAAACCACTAAAATAAAAGGCGGTGACTGCTGTAGCTATTGGCCCTAAAAAAGTATAAATTGTCTTAGAAGAATCATTAATTAGGGTTGCCGCTTTATCCACTCTACTTTGTACTTCTTGTTCTTCGATAGCTTTCAAATTTATATTTAAATTAAAAATTCCAAGAGAAGCAAAAGAAATGAGACAAATAGAAAGAATTTGTAACCCAGCAGTGGTTAACAATCCCAACCAAAGCCACCTTGCTAAGGAACCAGCTACTTTAGTATTAAAATTATGTCTTTGGTCTGAGGGTGATATAGCTGTAGCTGGTTTACCAAATGCAGATACTTCATTGTCTAAATGATAAGGCTCCGGATTCTTCTTTAGATTATGACGCACAGAGTTCCTTTCAGTTGGAAGAGCCAAAGAAGCGCTGGGATCTTTTGGGTTGTTAACTTCCTCTGTCTCATTTTTTGAATCACTGGTCATAACTAAACAATTAGTAGTGGTCTCTGTTCATTACCTTTTTGGAGTATTAATTGAGTATCTTCCTCTGTCTCAGTTTTAGCATATAAAGCCATGAGTTTTAATCCTTTACGAATGACTTCAGACTCTGTTAAGTCTAGCTCTTTAGCTATTTCTTTAAGATATTCAGAGTCCTTTTGACTAAGATTTACTCGAAATTGTCTGGTAGCCATTTTTTTTTGTTAATTCAGTAATAGTCTGCCTTTAGAAACTTAGCATCCTAAGTACAGTATCCTATCTTACCCTAATTACACCAGATATGTCAAGCAATTACACTAGATATGTCAAGCAATCGCACCAGATATGTTAAGTCAACATAAACGAGTCCTGACGGTACTTAATGGGTGCAATAAGTCAAATACCATCGACTTATCGACTTATTTGCTATTAAAAAGCTATTTTTCGCAAATTTTAACCAAAACAATCTTAAGTTTTATTCATGCTTAGGTACAACAGGGGGTATAATAGGGTATTTAGTAGGTGGTACTATATACACATATATGCAAGGCATATCAATGGGTATATTGTGGGGTTTAATAGATACCACAGTGCTGAGTTCCTATGGTATGATAGTTCCATCAACTTTTAGATAGATAAAAGTATGGCAGACACAACTAAACAAGTGAGTATGCTAGAATTGGAGTTAGAAGATGATCTAATCAGACAAATTGAAGATGTAGCTGATTCTGGTTGTTTTTCAAAAGATGAATTATTACAAAGTATTTTAGAAGCATGGAGATATCATCAAGCCTATATACATAGACTTGAAAATATGGTTCAAATAATCAATATTAAGTAATTCGATTTGATGGTAACGTGGAATCATTACTCACCGTTCGCTTATTTTTTGAGGTCAGGTAACGAAAATATGGCTGAAAAGCTGACCCCGTAAAGGATTGAGCGAACGTTACTGACCCATTTTTATCCATCAGCAAAGAAGTCA